>DASWIR010000150.1:0-2091 GCA_036397575.1 Alteraurantiacibacter sp.
CCCGTCGCCGGTGATCCGGTGGAGGATCGAGACCAGCATCGCCGGCCCCCATTTCCACACGGTGAGATGGGGAGACAGCGGCCTCCCGCCCGGATTCTCGTTCGGCTTTTCGCTCATGGGCACACCTGCCTTGCTGGCGCGCCCGGCATGGACGCGGCGCGTGGTTTTCCCTTAACGATTACACACGGCGAGGCAAGCGATTGGGGGCCAATCGGTCGCGTTAAGCTTGGCGTAAGCACGGCGTGCGCCTAACCTCATCGGGTGAGCAGGCCAGTCATCCTCGTTACCGGTTCGAGCCGCGGGATCGGCGCGGCGATCGTCGAGGTGCTGCGCGCGCGCGGGGCCGAAGTGATCTGCCACGGCAGCCGCGACTATAATGACGGCACCGTCGCCGCCGACCTCTCCGAACCGCTCGGACCGCAGATCCTGTGGGAAGACGCGCTCGCGCTGGGCGGCGGGCGGGTCGATGTGCTGGTCAACAATGCCGGGATCTTCGAGGCCAACCCGATCGGCGCGTCCGACATCGACTGGCTCGACCGCTGGGAAGACACGATGCGGGTCAACCTCACCGCGGCGGCGGCACTGTCGCGCTATGCGGTGCGGCACTGGCTCGAAACCGGCGCGGCCAACGAAATCCGGGGCCGGCTGGTGCACATCGCCAGCCGCGCCGCGCATCGCGGGGATTCGCCCGAGCACTGGCATTATGCGGCCTCGAAAGGCGGATTGCTGGCGATGCACATGACCATCGCGCGCGCCTATGCCGCCGAGGGCATATTGAGCTTCGCGATCGCCCCGGGCTTCACCGACACCGCGATGGCCGAGGACTATCTCACCAGTCGCGGCGGGCCGGGCCTGCTCGCCGACATCCCGCTCGGACGGGTCGCCGAGCCCGAGGAAATCGCCGCGATCGCCGCCTTCTGCGCGCTCGACGCCCCGCCGAGCATGACCGGCGCGGTGATCGACGCCAATGGAGCAAGCTATGTTCGGTAAGCCACTATCCGTCATTCTTTCGGCATTAGCCCTGACGACCTGCACGAGCGTCGAAAGCGCTCCTCCCCAGCAATCAGTGCCGCCTTTCTCCGAATGGCAGGATCAATGTAACGGGAAGGACGGGTGGACCGATCCCGGCCCGCCATTCCACGTGTTCGGCAACACATATTATGTCGGCACTTGTGGGATCACCGCGCTGCTGGTGACGGCGCCGGATGGCCATGTCCTGCTCGACAGCGGGATGACCGACGCCGCGCCCTTGGTTGCCGCCAATATCGAACGACTCGGTTTCCGCCTCTCGGATGTGAAGTGGTTGCTGTCGAGCCACGAGCATCTCGACCATGTGGGGGCGACGGCCGAACTCAAGCGGCTGACCGGCGCGCAGGTTGTGGCGCTGGAGGTGGCAAAGCAGCCGCTCGAAAGCGGGAAACCCTACCCCGAGGACCCGCAAGCGGGCATCCCCCCATTCGAAGGCTTCACGGTCGATCGGACGCTGGCGGATGGCGAGACGCTCGCTATCGGCGGACTGACCATTACCGCCCACTCCACGCCGGCGCATACGCCAGGCTCGACAAGCTGGACCTGGCAGAGCTGCGAGAACGGGACCTGCCGAACGATCGCCTATGCCGACAGTATTACCACGCCGGCTGCTGAGGGCTACCGCTTCTCCGACCATCCGGATTACGTCGCCAAGGTCCGTACGGGCTTCGACAAGGTCGAACAGCTCGATTGCGGCATACTGCTGACGCCCCATCCGGGAGCGAGCGGCATGAAGGAGCGGCTGGCGGGTGAGAGGCCGCTGACCGACCCGGCTGCTTGCGCTGCCTATGCCGAAGCGGCGCGCGCCCGCTTCGAGCGGCTGCTCTTGGAGGAAGCAGGTGGCTGAAACTTGGAAGCTCACCGCACATGCGCCGAAATCCCGGGTCGAGAAGGCACTGCTGGCCCATGACGAGATTGAGGAATGGAATCCGGAGCTGGTGATCGCCGGGCGCGAGCTTTCCCCGGGCAAGCCGCTGCAATGGGTATTGGAGGCGTGGCTGCCGCGTCGCCCGCTCAAAGCCGACCGGGAAGCGGTGCTTGGTCTTTTCAAAGGCCGGAAAC
>DASWIR010000151.1:0-8035 GCA_036397575.1 Alteraurantiacibacter sp.
TGGACAGCTATTCGGTGCTCGGCCCCTGGCTTGTCACGGCCGCTGAGGTGTCGGCTCCCCATGCTCTCGATCTTGAACTGACTGTCGATGGCGAAGTGCGGCAACGGGCCAATACGCGCGATCTCATAATCGATATTCCGGCTCTGATCAGTTTTGCTTCATCCTTTTACACGCTGGAGCCAGGCGATGTGCTGTACACCGGAACACCCGAAGGCGTCGGCCCGATTGTGCCTGGTAATGAAATCGAGGCCAGTATTACGGGGCTCGGGAGCCTTAAAATACCTGTAGAACAGGCAAGGTGATGCTCCCCCTGACGAGTAAAGGCCGGCCGGGGGATGAAGAAATATCGGGACCGACTGCTCGCCTTGTGGCTGGCAAGATAAACGCCATGCGCGCGGCGATGGTTTCCGCTTACGGCTTTCGACTGTCGCGACCCTTAGCCCGTTCGCGCGGGCGATAGGTCGGTGGCCGCCCGCTACGCGGCCAAGAGTTCCTCGATCTTTGCCAGCACAGTCGGATCGTCCGGGCCGGTTGCGGGGCTGAACCGAGCCGCGATCTGACCGTCTCGGCCGATGAGGAACTTCTCGAAGTTCCACAGGACCTCCGGATCGGTATTCGGCTCCACGCCAAATCCCTTAAGCTTCTCGCGGAACGCGCCGCCGGCCTCGCCGAGAGGCATTGCGGCGGTGAGTGCAGCGTAAAGCGGGTGCTTTCCTTCACCCGTCACCGCGATCTTCTCGAACATCGGGAAATCGACGCCGTAAGTCGCACTGCAGAATTGCCCGATTTCCTCGGCTGTGCCCGGCTCCTGCCCTGCAAAGTCGTTGGAAGGGAAGCCGGCGACGACAAAGCCTCGGTCCTTGTACTCGCGGTAGAGCTTCACCAGGCCCTCGTATTGCGGCGTGAGTCCGCATTGGGATGCGACGTTCACGACCAGGATCACCTTCCCCGAATAGTCTCCCAGCCCACCAGGCTGGCCTTGCAATGTGTTGATTCCAATCGAAAAGATGTCGCTCATGACTGCTTCTTCCTGCTGAATTTTCGTAACTGGCTGATTGCTTTGTAAGGTCAGGTTGCCTCGCTGGGCGGTGTCAGGAGTGTTGCGAAAATCGCCGCTGCCAACGCGAGGCCGACTGCCAGGAGGATCGGTGCGAAGGCGCTCACTTGCTCGGCCAGTTTGCCGGCAACCAGCGGGCCGAGAACGCCGCCGCCCAATTGAGAGACGCACATGACCAGGCTTGTGGCTGTCGCGCGATCTGTCGAGGGGACATTTTCCTGCGGAATGGTCGCCATAACCAACGGAAATGTACCGGCCATCGAGCATCCAAGGAACAAGCTAGCTCCAACGACCAGGCTGCTTGCGCCCGCAAAGTAGACACCCAGCGGAGCGAATGTGCCGATCAGGCAAAAGATGACCACCAGCCACTTGCGTCCCAGCTTGTCCGAAAGCCCTGGTACCAAAGCTGCCGAAACCACGCCTGCCGCACCGACCATCGCGACGGCCTGGCTCATTTGCGCGGGAGTGAAACCGAGTTCTCGCACCAGGATGACCGGCACGAAGGTGAGCAGGATGAAATACCAGGCAACGCCTGGGGTAGCGATTGCTATACACAACAGGACATTGGGTATGCGGATAAGACGCCAGAGCCTGGCGATACCGCTTTCCGGATCGGAGCTTTGCATCCGAACCGGATCGGCGGTGCTGTTGAATGCCGGGGTGGTTCCAGCCTGCACTGCCGGTTCTCGCAGAAACTGCCAGATCAGGAAGGCGATGATTATTGCCGGAACACCCGCGATCAGAAATGCCAGTCGCCAGCCGAGCTGAGTGGCGATTGCGATAATGATGAGCGGTCCCAGTAGCGATCCCAGCAACTGTGCCCCGAAATTCTGGACAATGCCCATGTTCAGGCCTCTGCGCGAAGGCCTGCTCTCGGCAATGACCATGGTCTGCTTGATCGGAATGATCGGTCCTTCCGCCATGCCGATGAGCACGCGCGCAAGGAACAGTGTGAGGAACCCTGCGGCCAATGCGCTCAGGCTCGAAAGGAGCGCCAGACCGAGGAATGCGCCGATCAGGAATGGTTTGCGCTTGCCGATCCGGTCGGAAATCAGGCCGATCGCAAGCCCGCTTAGGGACCATCCAATCAGCACCGCGGAGCCTAGAAAGCCAATCTGCCCATCGGTGAGGGCAAACTCATCGGCGATGAATGGCATCAGATAGAATATCGCCTGGGCATCCAACGCCGCGATTCCGCCAGCGAGGCACAAAATGACGACCAGCCGCAGTTCGTAGCCGGCGGAAACCGGCTTGGCGCGCGCGATCGAGCAATCATTGCTTTCCATGGGCCCCTCCCAGGGTTGGTTCTTGTGGCGTACTCCGAGCCTGCGCCGGTTTGGTTTGCTTGCCGGAACGCTGGCTCGGATGCGGGTCAGGTCGCCGCGTCCAGCGCAGGCGCCCTGGTCGCCTCACCCTGCTGTCTTGCCGTCAGCAGCAGCGGCTCGAAGTAGCGGGCCAGGCCTTCGTGATCGGTAGGCGCCAGGACCGTTCCGACATATTGGTCGGGCCGCACCACGACCACGCATCCCGTCGTTCGATCGATCCGGCGCATGTCGAAGATATCCTGGGCGGAATCCGCGCAAAATATCTTCTCATAGTCCGTCAGGGTGTGGCTGCCCTTGGTTGGCTTCAGCAGCGCATGGCAGTCGGCCAGCTCGAATTCGTGATGGCCTTGCTGGTAGACCGCTCGCACATCGATAACGCTGTCGAGATCGGCGCCGTCCGGTGTGTACCGCAAGAGCGGTGATCGCCCATCCTCATACAGGAAGTCCAGGAGCCGGGCCGTGTCCGAATCCTGGTCGCCAGGGCCCTGTGGACCTGCGAAAACCAGTATGCGCCAGCGCCCATCCGCTTCGATCACATGGCCGAGATGCATGGGCTTGGCGTCGGTGAAACGGATCGCGGGGGCGGAATGGAAGCGGTTTCCGACTGTCAGGCCTTCCGCGAGTTCTTGTCTGGCTTTGCCGTCGGTCAGCTTTGACGGAGCATAACGTGTGGCCGTACCGGCCGTGTAGCGACCTGCCCGGACAAAATACTCCTGGATTTCTTGGGCCGTGACTCCAGGCCCTTCATCTCCTGGCCGCTTGAGTGGGGCGCTGAGCATGGCCGCCCATTCGCGGTCAAAATTGATCAGCTCTTCGGCGATCGCGCGACGTTCGCTGGAATAGGTGTCGAGCAAACCCGGCGCGCTGCGACCAGTCAGCACCGCTGCTAGCTTCCAGCCAAGATTGAATGCGTCTTGCATGGAGACATTCATGCCCTGGCCGGCTTTCGGGCTATGGGTATGACAGGCATCGCCCGCGATGAAGACGCGGGGCTGGCGGCTCTCTCCGGCCGCGCGATCAACGTCGTCGAAGCGGTCCGACAGCCGTTGCCCGATCTCGTAGATCGACCACCATGCGACGTGCTGAACGTCGAAGCTGTAAGGCGAAAGGATTTCGCGCGTGGTTTCGATAACTCGCTCGAGGGCAATGTCGCTCTGCGCCGCCCGTTGCCCTCCAGGGAGTTTGCCTTGCTCAACATAGAAACGTGCCAGATGGCCACCTTCGCGCGGAATCAGGACGATGCTCCCACCGTTTCCCGAGCGGATGATCGACTTTTTGCGCAGATCGGGAAAATCCGTCCGCACCAGCACGTCCATCACGCCCCAGGCCTGATTGGCGGAGTCGCCCTTGAGCTCGAGGCCCAGCGATTTGCGCACTTGGCTGCGGGCACCATCGCAACCGATCACATACTTGGCGCGAACTTGCCGGGTCTCCCCATCTTCGACAGGCGCAACCTTCTTCAGCGACACCGTAACGGGGCGTGCCTCCGGCCGATCCGCCAGCGCGGCATCGACTGACACGTCGCACACTTCCCAACCGTAATGCGGAGAGAGACGATTGGGCGACTTGCGCATGATATCGAGATAGAATTCGTGCACGCGCGCCTGGTTCAAGATGACATGGGGGAACTCGGACAACCCTTCTTCGGTGTCCTTCACCCAGGCACTTCGGGCGATGTTGCTCGGAGCATCCTGATCCGGTCCCCAAAAGGTTGTCTCGTTGACCCAGTATGCCTCGCGCAGGACCTTCTCTGCGAATCCGAAAGCATTGAACATTTCCATTGTCCGGCAGGCCACGCCGTCTGCCTGGCCCAGTTCCAGAGGGCCATCCTTCTTTTCGACGATGCAGGTCTCGATCTCCGGGAAAGCGGAGAGCTGCGCGGCAAGGGTCAGTCCGGCGGGACCGCATCCGACAATCAGCACATCCACTTCTGCCGGCGGACGCGACGAGCGGCTTATCCGCTCCAACGCGCGCGGCGATGGCTCTGCGATCTCGGGATCGCCGACCTGAAACCGGTTGAGATGGAATTGCATGTTCGGGGAAAACTCCTGAAAATTCAGCAGTCGGCGTCGCTCGAGAGACGAAACCGGACCATTGGATGCGGGCAGCGACAAGGCCGTCACCACTTGAGGGATTGCCCCACCGCTTTGCATGTCGCTGCCACAAACGGACCTGACTCTATTTATCGAATCATGATAGAAAAGCAATTCGAAAATGCCATATACTAACAGAACGAGCGGTCACGATGGCGTTGGGATTGAGTGAAGCGATGTGGCGATCATGAGAGCGGCGGAGTGCTGCGTTGCAATCGAAGGACGCAAAAGGTAGGCCCTCCTTTGGGCCGCAACCTGGGTCCACCATTGGAGCTCTGAGCTTTTTCGAAGTCGCCGAGGGGGCAAAATCCCAATCCGAGAAAGGCCGGAAAGTTGCGCGAAACCACGTCCGACAAGGTCTTGAGGGTGCTAGAGCTCTTCGGTGGGGAGCAAGTCGTCTGGACCGTGGAGGAAGCTGCCGAGGAACTGGGGCTGCCGACCAGCACCACCTACCGGTATTTCCGCAGTCTCGCGAAGTCGGAGCTGATCACCACCTATGTCCCCGGAAAATACGTCTTGGGGCCGGCAGTCATCGAATATGACCGCCAGATGCGGCTCTACGACCCACTGATCACAGCGGCAAAAGACGAGATGGTCCGGCTGGCCGAGGATGTCGGCCCTCCGACACAGATCCTCCTGACCCGGCTTTATCATCGGCGCGTCATGTGCGTGCACCTGGTGAAGACAGGCAAGCTGCCCTTCCACGTCAGTTACGAACGCGGGAGACGCATGCCGCTGGATCGTGGCGCCGCCGGCAAAGTGGTCCTGGCGCATCTCGGCAACAAGATGCTGACCGAAATGTTCTCGGACAAACCGGATGAGGAACTGGCTGTACTCCGCAAGAGCCTGCAGGTGATCAAGACGCGCGGTTTCTCGATGACCGAGGCAGAGATCGAACAAGGCGCGCGCGGACTATCGGTCCCGGTTTTCGGCCCCGATCAGCGCCTTGAGGGCAGCCTCTCCGTAGTGATCGAGCTGGAACGGCCAGACTACGAAGAAGTGATCAAGAAGCTCATCCGGTCGCGCAAGCTGGTAGAAGCGAACCTCGCCATCGGCGCCCTTGCCCTCTGAAGCTGACACTGTTTCCGGAACGTCGGGTGACAAACTTGCGCCAGATCGATTCTTATTAATTGATAAATCCGTTGACGGTGCCCGCCCTCTTGGCTAATACCGTGCCGCCGACTCCCGGAAAAGCTGGCGACATGGTTCGGTTGAATTTCACGCCGAAAATCATGGCTATAGGCTTCCTGTCCGTATGACGTGACCCCGTTTGCGGCAGAGGCAACGGGCCAGGACGGCGAAGAGAGAGGGCGTCGAAAGAATGGGAAATGTGACCGGAGGTGAGCTTGTCGTCCGCACTCTGATGAAGGCCAGGGTGGAGACGATATTCGGTTTGCACGGCGCTCATATCGACCCGGTGTTCCAGGCATGCCTGGATCATGCCCTGCCTATCATAGATACGCGTCACGAAGCTGCGGCCGGACATGCGGCCGAAGGTTATGCTCGTACCAGCGGCAAGCTGGGCGTCGCGCTGGTCACTGCCGGCGGGGGCTTCACCAATGCCGTCACGCCCATAACCAACGCCTGGAAAGATCGTACGCCGGTCCTTTTCATCACCGGATCGGGAGCCCTGAGGGACGATCAGACGAACACGCTGCAAGCCGATGTCGATCAGGTTGCGATAGCCAAACCGATCACGAAATGGGCCCATCGCGCCATGGCCACCGACCATATCCCGCGGCTCATGGACCAGGCGATGCGTATCGCCCTGACTGCGCCGCGCGGTCCGGTCCTGCTCGACATTCCCTGGGACGTTCTCATGGGCCAGGTGGATGAGGACGCGCTGGGTCCGGTGATGCCCAATCCGCCGATCGGTGCCTCCGTGCCCGGAGCGGAGGATCTCCAGGCCGCGCTCGAGATGCTGCGCGGTGCGGAAAGGCCGGTGATCGTCGTCGGATCGGATGCCCGTTCCGGGACATCGGAAGCCGAACTGGCGGAACTGTGCCGTGTCACGGGCGTCTCTGCCTTCGCGGATACCGAAGGCCTGAGCGTGCTCAATGCGCTGCCCGACGAGAATTACGGCGGTCCGCTGCAGGGACTCTACAGCTTTTCGGCTGCCGACGCGGCGCCTGATGCGGTCTTGATGTTGGGCGTTCGTTTCGGTCTGAGCACGGTGCACGGTTCGGGCAAGCTGATCCCGCATGGGGCCAAGATCGTGCAGATCGATGCGGATGGACGGGAACTGGGGCGCCTGCAGCCCATTCAGCACGGCATTGCCTGCGATCCGTCGGCTGCCATCGGGGCACTTGCTCGAGCCGCGGGCGAACTTGAGTGGCCGGATCGCAGTGCCTGGCGTTCGCAAGTAAAGTCGCTGTTGCGGCAGCGGCGTGAAATGATCAGCGCCAAGGCGGTCAGCGCATCGCCGCTGCACCCGTTCCGGGCATCGGAAATCGTCGCGCGACATTTGACGCCGGACACGACTTTGGTGGCGGACGGCGCCCTGACTTATCTGTGGTTCAGTGAAGTCTTGGCCGAGGCCCGGCCCAGCAAGTACCTGTGTCATGGCTATCTCGGTTCGATGGGCGTTGGCTTTGGAACCGCCCTGGGCGCGCAAGTCGCGGATTTGCCCAAGGGCCGCCGAACAATCCTGGTGACAGGGGACGGGGCGGTTGGCTTCAGCATTGCCGAATTCGACACGCTGGTGCGCAAAGGCTTGCCCGTGGTGGTGGTTGTCATGAACAATCAAAGCTGGGGCGCCACGCTGCATTTTCAGCAGCTGGCCGTCGGCGCCAATCGCATCACCAATACACGGCTGGAGAACGGCTCTTACGAGAAGGTTGCCGAGGCGTTCGGTGCGGCGGCCTATTTCGTGGAGGACGAAGCAAGCTTCGAACAGGCGCTGAGCGAGGCCCTTTCGCAGGACAAACCGGCCTGCATCAACGTGCGTGTCCAGCGAGACCCCATTCCGCCCGAGGAGATGATCCTGATCGGCATGGACCCGTTCGCTGCCCCGCAAGCCGGCGAGGGCTGAGCGCGTGCTGGAAGGCCTATTGTCATTCGGTCAGCCTGTCGGCGGACTCATCCAGATCGCCTACACGGTTCCCGATCTGGATCGGGCGATGGCCGATTATTCTCGACTGCTGTCGGCCGGGCCCTGGTTCGTATTGCGGGACTTTGCCGGCATCGATCCTGTCTATCGCGGAGCGCCATCCACGGCCCTGTGCGATATCGCCCTCGGGTTCGTCGGGCATATCCAGATCGAGCTCGTCCAACCCCAGGACGATCGCCCTTCCGTCTACAAGGAAGCCATCGAAAGAGCGGGTTTTGGCTTCCACCACTTCGGGGTGGCCACGGGCGATATGGCAGCGGCGCGCAAGGACCATCTTGCCAGGGGATACGAGGAGGCTTTCAGCGCCAGAACGCCTGACGGGGGGAGCGTCATTCACTTCGATACCATGGGAGCCATGCCCGGCATGATCGAACTGATCCATGCCGGCGAAGGTCTCAACGCCATGTTCGGCGCGATGCATGAGGCGTCGGTCAATTGGGACGGTTCGGAT
>DASWIR010000152.1:0-4259 GCA_036397575.1 Alteraurantiacibacter sp.
CGATGGTGTTGCTCACCGTGCCGCCATCGGAAATGGTCAGGCTGCCCGTGCCCTCACCTCCGACGAGAAGTGTGTTACCGTTGGTCCATTGCGACCCCGCCCCGGTCACACTGACCGTGCCGGTCGAACCTGCGCTAAAGCCGATAAAGCCAAACTCATTACTTACCGCGCCGCCATCGGAAATCTCAAGCGCGCCGGTGCCGGACCCGCCGACATAGAGGTCTTCCGAATTGGTCCAATCTGAACCCGCCCCGGTCACAAGCACTGAATAATCGAACCCAGCATCAGCACCGATGGCGGCAAAGCCATTGCTTAGCGTTCCACCATTCTGGATGGTCAGCGTGCCGGTCGGCGCGCCACCGTCGCCGAGATAGACGCGTTCGGCGACAGCATCTGCACCGTCGATCACCGGCATGTTAGGGGCGTCCGTAGTGGCGATGAAAACGTCATCGGTGGCGGCCGGCACGGCGGTCGTCCAATTGGCGGGATCGAACCAGTCGGTCGAAGTTCCGCCTTCCCATGTCTGCTGAGCTTGCGCCGGCAGCGCGAAGGTAAACCCCACCAGCGCCGTCCCCGTCAGCAGTGCCATACGCACGCTGGCCTGCTTTTTTGCCCCACTTGTCTTGAACATCATGAAATTGCCCTCATTGAATAGGTCCGGTTCGCAGCTGGCGCAGCGAAGTCTTCACGATGAGGCTTAGAGGGGGGGCGATCACCGATCGGTCGCGGATTACCGCGATTTTGGCGGAATCGGGAATTTCGTTGGATCCAGCAGTAACTGTGGCGAAATAACAACAGCAGTGGTGAGGTAAGCTGGGCCGTTTGTCACGCCGATGCGTCGAAATCGGCATCGTGTCCCAGATGTTCGGCAGCCTCGGCTGCGAGCGCGACCACGCTCTCATGGTAACCGATATGCTCAAGCCCGTAGCGCGCGACGCGCAAGGCGCGCGTCCAGTCGCCGACAAGGATCAGCGAACGCACAAAAGCGACACAGGCGCCAATAGCGGCCTCCTCGAGTTTCTGGCCATAGGCGATGAGCCCGGTATCGTTGGCGTGATGATAGGCGAAGGGCCCACGATAGAGGCGCAGCGCCTCGGCATAGCGCGCCTCCGCCGTCCAGCCGGGCGCTGTGGCCAAGTCCAAGAGGTCCCATGCATCGACAGCGATTCGCGTGGGATCGAGCGCGACACTGCCGCCCTGGGCCACCACTGCCTCGGGCGTACCGATGAGTTGGCGAAGCCGATAGACCGTCGAATTCATGCGCTTGCGGACATCGCCGTAATCGTCCGGCCACATTCGGTTGGCCAGCGTTTCCGCAGATTCTCC
Organism: Alteraurantiacibacter sp.; assembly: GCA_036397575.1. GTDB lineage: Bacteria > Pseudomonadota > Alphaproteobacteria > Sphingomonadales > Sphingomonadaceae > DASWIR01. The sequence goes on from DASWIR010000152.1 coordinate 1,327, forward strand.
CTTTGGGCCGGCGGCGATCAGATGCACAGCGAGCGCGATCGGGCCGCGCTGCAGTTTGGCCGAGGTCAAACGCGACGCATCGCCCGCCAATATGTCGAAGCGACCGAGCGCAATGACGCGGGTTCGCGCGCCGTCTGCCTCGGGTGGAAGCTCTCCCGCCAGACCGAGAACACGGATTAGCTCGGTCGCGTATTCGATCTCGATATTTGCCTCGACGGCGAAGTGCAACAGCACGGCCAATTCGGCGCGGTTGGTCCAGGCATGAAGGTAGATGCGCATGGACGCGCCGGCCGCCAGTGCCGGGCGCAAATATCTGGCCGCGCGCTCCGGCCGGCGGCTTGTCAACGCCAGCGCCGCACCGCGCAGCCCGCTCAGGAAAACCTGAATTGCGCTGTTCTGCCTTGCAGCCCCCCGGCGCGATTTGCGCATCCACGCCAGGGCTTCGCGCCGCCGTCCCAGGCTTTGCAGGACAGCAGCGATGGCATGGCCGTAGAAAACCGGGAACATTGCTATACCGCTGCGCTCGGCGGTGCGGTAGCCCGGTTCGAGGAGCGCAAGTGCCGCTTGATGTTCGCCGCCCAGCCAATGGTCATAGGCCAAAAAATGCTGGTGAAAGGCCACCTGGTAAGGAAGCGCCTGAGGTTCGAGGAGGGTCGCCAGCAGAGCCAGATAGCGCGGCGCCCGCCCGCGATCCTCCAGCACCATCGCTTTGAACAAGCCGGCATGGATCACCATGCTGAGCCAGAAGAATTGTTGATGCCTGGCGCTGGCTTCGATCCCCATCTCGACGGCACGGAAAGTCTCATCGCCAGCCGCTTCGAAAAGGCACAGGAATTCCGTTGCCACCAAGTGGCGGGTACAAATGTCTGCCACCGACGCGGCCTTTTCCTCGAATACATGATTGAGCCGGGCGCGAACCTGCTCCGCTTTCCAGCGATTGCCCTCGCCGGAGCAATAGCGAAACAACAGCTGGATGCCGCACCTGATCGTTTCGTGGCGCGGCATGGGCTGCCCGTAGAAGTCGAGATTGCGCTGCTCCCAATAGGGAAAATCGGGATGGTCTGGATAGCGAAGCGACATTGCCGCAAACGCTCCGCGCGCCAGCATAGCCTCATGGCGCGGACCAAGCCTCCTTGCCAGTTGGGTGAGCTTGGGCAGCATGACGATCAACGGATCGAACTGGCTGCAATCCGTCCATTGGAACCAGATGGCGTCGATCAGCGCCGTCCAGATGGGAATGAGCAGAAGTTCCTCACCTTCGGTCCGGGCAATGACAAGCGCTTCGGAAAGAATCACTTGCGCGCGGGTCGGGTTGACGCTGAGCAGCGATGCGCCGTGCCAGTACCGTACAGCGAGGCTCTCCTCGCGCTCCGCTTGCGGCATCGGGTCGAGGGCGGCGAGAACCACGCCTAGCTCGCCTTTCTCGCTCAGGGCCGGCGCGTGCTCGATCACGGCATCGCGCAGGGCGCTCCAGGCGCCCGAGGCCGACAGCAGCAACAGGCCTTCGCCCACTTCTCCGCTCTCGACCAGCGCTTGTCCGGCCCTGGCACTCAGCAGCGAAGCTTCGGCGGTCGGCACGGCGTCGGGGTAGCGATGAAGAAGCGCCGCCTTGAACAGATCGTGGATCTGAAGGCGATCCTGGCCGTCGCGTTCGACGAAGAGAAGTCTCTGCGCGAGCCGGGTGAGTTGCCTATCGCCGCCCGGCATATCGAGCGCGCGGGCGATGATGTCGATCGGCAGGTTGGGCAGGCTTGCGATGCGGCAAAGCATCATGCGCTCATCCTCGCCAAGCGGCTCGACGAGTTCCTGCGCGATCAGATCGAGGAGGCCCATCGTGTCATGGGTAATCCGGTCAGGGGCGATCTGACCCGACCGTGGGGGTATGCAAGGCGACTGCAGCAACAGGCGCGCGCCGAGGATCCACCCTCCCGAGGCGTCAATAAGCGCGGCGGCACTCCAGCCGTGCTTGTCGGCGCCATGTTGCGCGACAAGTTCGCTTGCTTCGGCATCATCGAGCTTCAGTGCTTCGAATCCGATGGATGCGGCCTTGCCGACGGCGTTGAACCGCAGCCATGCCGGGTGTTGAGCCTCGCGGGACACAAGAATGACGCGCACAGCATCGGGATCGTCGCGGATCGCCTCGGCAAGAGCGTGTAACGGTGGGGCGTCGGCAGGCAGAACCTGGAGATCGTCAAGCACCAGGGTCAGACCTGCACCGGGACCTCCAGCAGCGATCAGACGTCGCAGATAGTCGACCGGGAAGGCTATATCTTGCGACGCAAGTGCCGGAAGAGCCGATTTTGGAAACCTCTTCTGGAAAGCAGCCAGCAGCGATGTCAGAAACACACCCATGTCAGCCATGCGCGGTTCGGTGCGCAGCCACACGAAGGGCGTTCCCGCCCGGCGGCACATCTGGGCAGCGAGGACGCTCTTACCGCTGCCGGCGGGTGCAGTGATCCACACGACAGGTTTGTGATCTATTGCGACCGCATCAACGGCATGGCGAGGGATGGTTTTCGCCCATCGTCTTCTGCTGTTGCTCGTAGGCTTTTCTTTCATCCCACGATCCCCACCATCCGTCAGTACGACACATCTATAACAGCTTTTGCCGCTCTAAAAATGTATGGTCGCAGATTGGTCGCGGATTGACCATGAGGCCTGTCCCTGTCGGACGGCTAGCTTTGTGCCAAGTCTACAGCCGGGGCTCTCTCCCGGTTGGGCGAGTGGAGGGTCAGAACCGCACGGCGATGTTCGCCTTGACGCTGTGGTCGGTGAAGCCGGAGCCGAACTGGCCTCCGTAGGAGACGCCGAGCGTGGCGCCCGGCGTCAGCGCCACCGCCGCGCCCAGATCGAGCACGAAGGCATCCGGCGCAATGGGCGCACCGGCCACGGTAAAGGCGCTGCCGCCCGCGAAAGCGTGGGTCGCAAACGGT
>DASWIR010000153.1:0-3498 GCA_036397575.1 Alteraurantiacibacter sp.
TCCGGTTGCCACAGCCGGTTTTTTTGGGCCAATTTGGCCAAAGAACACTGCACCCTCATAATCCTGCTGAAAACCTTGAAACTTTCTAAATAAATTGTTTCTGTACAATGGTTTACACTAGTGGCAAGAAGTGTCACCATAATGACAGTATTTGTCATTCGCGGCCTGGTTTTCGGATGTGCTTCAATTGACGATTCTTTCCCGCTCGTGCTATAAAAGTGTGGGAATCTCCTCCAATGGCAAGGGCAAAACGCAAAACTCGGCGGGCGACGAGCAAGTCCAGGCAAACTCGTCGGATACGGGCGACCCGTGCGCGGGCCAAACGCGCTCATGAGGCACGCTCGAACAGCTCCGGCGCCCTTCGGTATGCCACACGGCGGACACCCAAGATCGTGGATCCGGCCGTTGCGCAAGCCTTCAAGCTCTATGACGAGGCTATGCGCCTCTTCAACCAGCAAAGCTATCGCCGCGCCCGCGAAATCTTCGTGAAAGTGGTCGCCGGTCCCAGCCGCGAGCTGGCCGAGCGCGCCCGGGTTCACGTCGCCATCTGCGAACAGCGCTCCGAGAAACAGGGTCACATTCAGCTCCGCACGGCGGACGACTACTACCACTTCGCCGTTTCGCAAATCAATCTGGGCAACTACGAGGCCGCGCGCGGGCACCTGGAGAAGGCGCGCAAGCTCGCGCCCAAGGCAGATTACATTTATTACGCGCTTGCCTCGGTCGCCTCGCTGAGCGGCGAGGCCGACGACGCCGTCACTCACCTCGCTCAAGCGATCAAGTTGCGTCCCGCGAACCGCTACCACGCCCGCAATGACGCCGACTTCAAATTGCTCGAGGACGACTCCCGCTTCGTCGCCCTGGTTAGCCCCGCGCGCGGCAACGGGCCGAGCTTCGGCGCCGCCTCCGCCTGACACCGCTCCTTCCCGCATGCCGGGACTTTCCTTCCGTCTCTTGATATGCTTTGATAGGCGGGCGGGCGTGCCCGCCAGCCGATGCCTTCCGAACTCGCCACCGTCGTCCTTGCCGCGGGCAAGGGTACCCGCCTCAAATCCGATCACGCCAAAGTCTTGCACCACGCCGCGGGCTTGCCGTTGGTCGCGCATGTCCTGCGCGCGGTGGCCCCTTTGCGAAGCGCCAAGGCCGCGGCGCCGGCCTGGGTGGTTGTCGGGCATCAAGCTGACCTGGTGCGCTACATCGTGGAGGGATTCGGCGCCCGCACCGTTCTCCAGCGGCCGCAGCTCGGCACGGGCCATGCCGTAGCGCAGGCGCTGCGGGTGCTCCCGCGCAGTGTCCGACGCATTTTGGTTCTGCCCGGCGACGCGCCGCTGATTCGCACGGACACCCTGCGGGCGCTCCTCGGATTGCACCGCCAGGGCGGCTATGCCGCCACCATTCTCAGCGCCCGACTCGAAGACCCGGCGGGCTACGGGCGCATTGTGCGCAGCGAGTCGGGCAGCGTCGAGGGCATCGTGGAGCAGAAACTTCTGCAGCCCGATCAGTCCGGACTGCGAGAAGTCAACTCGGGGATGTACTGCTTCGAGCGCGAAACGCTGGCGGCGTTCCTGGGACGTTTGGGGCGCGACAACCCGCACCGCGAATACTATCTCACCGACGTCATTGCGCTCATCCGCGGGCAGGGCGGTGCAGTGGGCGCCTGCCTTGCGCCCGATCCCGACGAAATCCTCGGAGTCAACACGCGCGCCGAGCTTGCGCGTGTGGATGCCCTGCTCAGTCGTCGCAAGGCCGAGGCGCTGATGGCCGCCGGCGTTACCCTGTATCAGCCGGAGACGTTGGCGATTGACCCTGACGTCGCCATTGCTGTGGACACGGTCATCGAGCGCGGCGTAGAGCTGCGCGGGGCCACGCGCATCGGCCGCCGCTGCCGCATCGGGGCCTTTTCGATTCTCGAAAACGCCGTCATCGGCGACGACGTCATCATCCGAGCGCATACGCTGGTCTATAACAGCCGCGTCGCCGCCGGCGCCAGCGTCGGCCCCTTCGCTCATCTTCGCGACGCTGCCGACGTTCGCCAACGTGCGCGCATCGGCAATTACGTCGAGGTCAAGAAATCCGTCGTGGGCGAGGGCACCAAAGCCCAGCACCTCACCTACCTCGGCGACGCCACTGTCGGCCGCGACACCAACGTCGGCGCCGGCACCATCACCTGCAACTACGACGGCGTCAACAAGAACCCCACCGCCATCGGAGACCGCGTTTTTATCGGCAGCGGCACGGAGCTTGTCGCGCCTGTGCGTGTAGGCAGCGGCGGCTACATCGCCGCCGGGTCTACGGTAACCGAGAACGTTCCCCGCGACGCCCTGGCTATTGCCCGCAGCCGCCAGCTCAATAAGCCCGGATGGGCCCGCACACGCCGCCAGAAGCTCGCTGCCGCCAAGGCTCGCAAGGAGGAGCCACCCATGGGTGTCCAACTCTCCAACGCCCGCCAGCGGCCCGCCAAGCGCGCCAAAAAGCCAGCCCTGCGCAAGCGTCGGAAGTAGGGCATCAAGCAAGCTGGCTTTTCGGGTTTGAGTCCAGAACCATGCCTGTTTGTCTCCTTGTAACCTAATGATTATAAACATGTTATCTATAGACCGTCCGGATTCGGACGTACCACCCCCACCCCCCCGGCCATTTTGACCGGTTTATGCTCGTAAGTCTCTGAAAGAGAAGCATTTGAGTCGTTGACTTATGTCAACCTCGGAGTGCCTCTAACCCTTGTCGAATCAACTTATTACGGGAAGTTGACTAGGGCATGGCCACTCGGGACATCCTGCGGGCGAGTGTCGGACCCGACCCTACTGCTGATCAATTATTTCAGGTTTTGCAGCTCATGTCTAAGGATCTTGCGGATTTTGCGGAAAAATCTTGCAACTGGAGATTTCTCAATCGGTTGCACTGCACAAGTATAGTGCAACTTTCCGCCGTGGCGTTCGCGAGAGTGTTCAGATTACAATCCACCCGCCATGTCCCGCGCCGTCAAGCTCGGCCTCGCCGCCGCCGGTTTCGCCTTCGTAGCGTTGGTCGTCTACTGGTCGCTCCATCTCGGTCAGGTCAAAGTTGAAGTCTGCATGGAATTCCACGGCCGCTCCAATTGCGGTACCGCTGCCGCTCCCACCGAAGCCGAGGCCGTTCGCACTGCCACCGACAACGCCTGCGCCCTCATCGCCTCGGGGATGACCGATTCCATCGCCTGTTCCAACACTCCGCCCATCTCGGTCCGTCGCCTGGAGGACTAGTTCATCTTGCTTGACTCACACCGCTGCCCGGCGTAAAGTCCGCCTCAATATGACCCGCGACGCCCGACCCGACTTATGAGTTTTGCAAGGAGCCCGATGAGACACGCATTTCCTCTTCGCAGTGTTGCCCTTGCTCTCTCCTTCGCCATCGTTCTTGCCGCTGGTGAGCCTTGGCTCGACAAGCCTCCGGCTCGGTGGACGCGAGAGGATGTGGACCAAATCCTGAAGAAGTCACCTTGGGTTCGCAGCTATGTACGCC
>DASWIR010000154.1:0-2168 GCA_036397575.1 Alteraurantiacibacter sp.
GCTCGTCGATGAAGTACCAGTCGTCCGGATCGCCATAGAGATACTCGTCATCGGGCTCGAGCTGCCATTGCGGCAGCTTCACTTCCGTATCGAATTCCTCGATCGGCCGGCCCTTCACGGCAAAGCGCATGAAGGCGGCGAAAGCGCGCGCCGGCGCGGTGCCGCCCTGCAGCCCGCCGACCCGCTTCGCATCGTCGCGGCCCATCCACACGCCAGTTGTGATGCCGCTGGAAAAGCCGACGAAATAGCCATCCTTGTTGGAGCTGGTCGTGCCGGTCTTACCCGCCACCGGGCGGCCGATCTGCGCCGCACGGCCCGTGCCGGTATTGACCGCGGTCTGCAGCAGGTCGGTGATCCCGGCGGCGACGTAATCGGGCACCAGTTGGTGAGAATTCGCCCGTTTGCGCGTGTAAAGCGTCCGTCCGTCAGCGGAAGTGACCTTGAGAATGCCGTAAGGCTCGACCGAACGGCCGCCCGCCGACACGCCGGCAAAGGCGCGGGTCATATCGATCAGCCGCACATCCGACGTTCCCAGCACCATGGACGGATAGGTCTCGATCGGTGTTGTGATCCCGAACCGGCGCGCCATCGCGGCCACCGTGCTGAAACCGACTTCGTTGCCCATCTGCGCTGCAACCGTGTTGATCGAATAGGCGAAGGCCGTGCGTATATCGACTTCGCCGACATTGCGGCCGTTGGAATTGCGCGGGCTCCAGTTGCCGATCTTGACCGGCACGTCCCTGACCATGTCGCCGGGGGTATAGCCCGCCTCCAGCGCGGCGAGATAGACGAACAGCTTCCAGGCCGAGCCCGGCTGGCGCATCGCGTCGGTCGCGCGGTTGTAATTGCTCGCGACGTAATCCGTGCCGCCCACAAGCGCCAGGATCGCCCCGTCGCGATCGAGGCTGACCAGCGCGCCCTGCGCGCCGCCCGGAACATTGGACTGGATCGCTGCCGTCGCAGCGCGCTGCATTCCGGTATCGAGCGTCGTCCATACCTCGATCGGCTCGAAATTGTTGGGCAGCAGCAATTCGAGCTGGGGCAGCACATAGTCGGTAAAATAGCGGGCCGAATTCTGCCCCTCCTCTTCACGCAGCTTGACTGCGGAGACGTCCACCGAGGCCAGGTTGTAGGCACCATTCGCACCATAGCGGCGCATCTGGTCGAGTACGATATTCGCGCGGACGACAGCGGCTTGGACATCCGCGGTGGGGGAATAGCGCGACGGGGCTTTCACGAGGCCCGCGATGATCGCGGCTTCGGCCACCGACAATTCACGCGCGGAATGGCTGAAGAACCTGCGGCTGGCGGAATCGATGCCATAGGCGCCGCCGCCGAAATACACCTTGTTGAGATAGAGCTCGAGGATCTGCTCTTTCGAAAATTTCGTTTCCAGCGCCATGGCAAGCACCGCCTCGCGCAGCTTACGGTCGAATGTGCGGTTGGAATTGAGGAAGATGTTGCGCGCCAGCTGCTGGGTGATGGTGGAGGTCGCGGATGTCCGCCGGTCGTCGCGCCAGGACGTGTAGACCGCGCGCATCAGGCCCAGCGGGTCGACGCCGAAATGCGAATAGAACCGGCGGTCTTCCACCGCGACCATCGCGTCCTTCATGACTTGCGGAATCTCGTCACCGGAAAGCCACTGCCCATATGACGGGCCGAGCGCGACGATCTCGCTGCCGTCGCGTGCACGCACGACGATCGTCTGGCCGTTCTGATTGCTTTTGAGCGTGGAGAAGCTGGGCAGGCTACGCTCGGCGAAGTAGACGGCGAGCCCCAGTGCAAATGCGCCGAGCAGGGCCAGCGCCGCTCCTCCCCAGGCGATCCGCCGGATCCACACGCGCGTCGGATGCGCGCGAGCCGCAGCCTTCCGGCGCTCCTTGCGTTCGCTTTCCTTCGCTTCACTTCGCGCCCTGCGCCGCTTCTGGCTAAGGCTGGGCTGCATGCGCCGTCTGGCCATGTGGCGTTTATCGATCCTCCAGGGGCCTAGCTAACGCCCCGAAAACTCACCGGGCACACTGCCCGGTGGAGTTGTAACGCGCGCTTAACGCCCACCGAAGCCCGGCGCCTCACTTTTCCTCCGGCTCGAAATCGAGCGAGGCGGAATTGATGCAATATCGCAGCCCTTCCGGGCCCGGCCCATCAGGGAATACATGACCGAGATGGCC
>DASWIR010000155.1:0-6099 GCA_036397575.1 Alteraurantiacibacter sp.
CATCGACTTCGATCCATTCGTGTTCTTCAGTGTAGTAGCGCGTCATTTTGCGGCTCCTCGGCGTTGATAGCGATGTGGGACAAATGGCATCGGGGCCACGGTCGCCGGGAGGCGCTTGCCGCGAATCTCGATCTCCAATTCCTCGCCCGGCGTTGACACCGCTGCATTGACATAGGCCATTGCGATCGGGTGGCCGAGCGTGGGCGAGAAGCCGCCCGAAGTGACACGACCGACTTTGTTCTTGCCGGCGAAGACCTCGGCGCCCTCGCGCGCCGCGGCGCGACCTTCGAGCGCCAACCCGACGCGCCGTGTGGGCGCGCCTTCGGCGAGCAGCTTCAAAATGCGCTCCGCACCGGGGAAGCCGCCGGTTGCGCGGCGCGCCTTGCTGATGGCGAATTCGAGCCCCGCGCTGACCGGATCGGTCTCGGGAGAAAGATCGTGACCGTAGAGCGGCAACCCAGCCTCAAGCCGCAGCGAATCCCGCGCCCCGAGGCCGATCGGTTTGACCTCGGTCTGCGCGCACAGGGCGTCGGCGAGCGCTGCCACGTGCTCCGCCCGCACCGAGATCTCGAAACCGTCCTCGCCGGTGTAGCCCGAACGGCCGACGCCCAGCGGGCGGCCCTCCCAGAAGAAGGGGCCGGCCTGCATGAAACCAAGCTCGTCCAACGCGGGCATGCCCTGGAACGCCGGGGTCAACGCGAGCCGCCCCAAGGCCACGGCGGCCTCGGGCCCTTGCAGCGCCAGCAGTGCGTGCTCGGCGAGATGGTTGAGCGTGACGTCGTCGGGCAGGTGCTCGCGCAAGTGGCCGATGTCGTCCCACTTGGTTGCGCCGTTGACCACCAGATAGAACTCGTGGCTGCGATTGGTGACCATCAGGTCGTCAAGAATCCCGCCGTCCTCGGCGAGCAGCAGAGAATAGCGAATACAGCCGGGCTTGAGCGATGCGATGTCGGCTGGAAGCAGCGCTTCGAGCGCCTCGGCCGCGCCATCCCCACTGACCGTGAGCTGGCCCATGTGGCTGACATCGAACAACCCGGCGTGGGTGCGTGTCCATTCGTGCTCGGCGAGAATGCCCTCATACTGGATCGGCATCTCGTAGCCGGCGAAGCCGACCATCCGCGCGCCCTGCCGGCGGTGCCAGGCGTCGAGCGGGAGCTTTTCGAGGGATTCGGTTTCGGCTTCTTCGCTCATCGATTGTCCCGACATACGATGGCAAAGCCCGCCTCGGGCCTTGTTCTCCATCGCCCCCTCTGTCGGGAAACCTGAGAGTTTGGCATGCGGCTCAGGCCGCCTGCTTACACCTTCGGTGGGACGGCAACTTGCCGCCCGCTTTCCAGAGTGTCTAAACCGTGCCACGGTCCTTTTGCCTGAGAGTTTCCGGGGCGGTTGCTCCTTCGGCCTTCGATATTCGGGAGAATATCGAATCTCTCCCGTGACACGTCGAAGGAACGGATCCCCTCGGCAGACATGTGCTAGCTTGACCATCTCGAAGCGAAGGTCAACTCAATTCGCATTGTCATTCCGGATTGCCGAGAGCCGTTATACCGAGCGAAGCTTTTCGGCGCTGCTCGATACGAACGGTGAGGGCAATGTTGCCCCTTTGAGATGGCAGAACCCCGCCAGCAAGTCAGGTAAGCGGCGAACCGATACCCGCCTGCTTGCCGCGCGTGATGATCACCTTGTCGCCCTTCCTGGCGATGGCGAAGAGCCGTGCGGCGAGGTCGTCGGGCACGCCGATGCAGCCATGGCTGGCATAGCCGTTCTCCACTTCGGAGCCGCCGTGGATCGCGACCCCGTCCCAGGTCAGCCGCAGCGTCCAGGGCATGGGTGCGTTGTTGTATTTCTCGGAAACATTGTGCCGTTCCTTGGTCAGGATCGGGAAAGTGCCGAGCGGGGTCGGGTGCTCGTCCGTGCCGAGCAGCACGGCCGCTGCGCCGATCTCGTATCCGCCGCGGAATACCGACAGCACGCGCGCATCGAGGTCCACGGTCATCACCAGCGGTCCGTCAGGCACTCCCGCGTCGTCCCAATGCCATTCGCCATATTTGATCGGGCCGTCGATCGGCAGGATCCGTTTTATGATGAGGCGGTCATCCTTCGCCGCCGGAGCAGCGATCCCGGCCGCTTGCTGCGGCGCGGCGAGCGCGGAGGGCGAAGCCTCCGCCGCCGGCTCCCTGTCGCCGCCGGTCACTTCCATACCCATTTCCGGCAGGTCGAGGACATCGGCGGCCGCCAGCTGCGGCGCGCCGGCACTCTCGTCATTGCCGCCCAACATGGCGCTGGCGGCGACGCCTGCACCTGCAAGCAGCGCGAAGGATGCGGCGGCCCCGACGAAGAATCGCGTGAACTGTTTCATGATGAACAATATACGGCAAAACATGGTTAACAGCCAGACGGCTGATCGCCACGTCCCGCCGCGGGACTGGCGCGATACGTAGGTTAACTCAACCCTGGTTCAGCTATTAGGGTCTCGCGCCTGACCGGCTTCGGCCCCAACATTTCCTCGAACAGCGCGGCATAGAGCGCAGTCATCCTCTCGGCATCGAAGCTCGCTACGCGGGCGGTGCCGGCCGCACGATTGGCTGCGGCCAGTTCGGGATCCGCGATCAGCTGCTTCATCCGTGCGGCCAGTGCGTCGATATCGTCCATCGGCACTAGCTCGTGCTGGCGATGCGCCCCCAGAATGTCATGCGCGCCGAAGCGGAAGTCGGTCAGCAGCACCGGTGCGCCCGCCGCCATCGCTTCTGCCGCGACAGTCGGGAAACCCTCCCAGCGCGAAGGCAGGACGAACAGGTCGGCGCGCGCCATCCAGCCAAAGGGATTTTTGGCGAACCCCACGAGGCGCGCAACATTGCCCAATCCCAGCTCGGCGATCAGGCCTTCGAGTTCCTCCTGCCGGCTGCCATGGCCCAGGATCACCAGGTCGTGGCTCGCGGCAAGCCCGCTCCTGGCGAAGGCCTTGAGCAGCACACCGTGCGCTTTCTGGAATTCCAGCCTCCCTGCGGAGAGGACGAAGGGGCGCTTGCCGATCCGTTCGGGGGTCGTGCGGGACGCCTCCCGGATCCCTTCGATGTCGATAGGATTGTGGATCATCCGTGTCCGCGCCGGGTCGATCCCGAGATCGTGTACCAGCCCTGCAGCCATGTCGGTCGAATTGGTCAGCACCGCATCGGCGCGGCAATAGGCGCCGCGGCTGAGGCAGATATTGGCCGCGGCCACCAGCGCATTGGGACTTTCCTCGCGCGCGACGGCGAGGACATTGTTGCCTTCGCGCGCGATCCACACCGGCCGCCCCTTGCGCATTCCCCACATGGAAGCCCAGACGAACATGTTGGTTCCGCGCAGGAAGCTCAGCACTATGTCGGGCTGCTCTTCCCGAATCATCCGGCGGAAGGCCGCCGGGGCGCGGAAGGCGCTCGAAATCACCTTCAGCGGTTTGATCTGGTCGCCATTCGCGCCGTCATAGTTGAAATGCCTCTCGCCATTGCCCGCGATCAGCAGTTTTGCGGGGTCGACGCGGTCCATATAATGGCCGGCGGCGCGCAGCAGGCCCATGCGCACTTCGAAGCGCGAGGAATCGAGCCGGTCCATCAATTGCACGGCGACGCGTTCCGCCCCCCCGCCGTTGAGAGAACTCAGCAACAGGAGCACACGGATAGGCCGGACTGTTGTCATGTTCGCACGGCCCTGCCAAAGCGCGCGCGATAGGGCAAGAAGGGGCGTCGATGCCGGCATGGAAACTGGCGGTAGGTTCCGGCGAGTTCTGGGACCTGGCGCGGGCCGATATCGCCGCGGCGCAGCGCCGCGTCCTCATTCAGGCGATGACCTGGGAAGGAGACGCGGCAGGGCTGCAGGTTGCCGGGGCAATCGGGGCGAGCGGCGCCGCGGATCGCCGCGTGCTGGTGGACGATTATACCAGCCACAATATCAACGACACGATGCTGCTCTTCTCGCAGGCGCCGGCGCTGATGGAGGAGCAGAGCTCGACGCTGGCCATGTTTTCGCGGCTGAAGGGGCAGGGCGTGGGCGTGCGCGTGACCGATCCCGTCGGCCGCAACCCGGCGCGCTTCGTCAGCCGCAATCACAAGAAGCTGCTGGTGATGGACGATGTCACCTGGATCGGCGGGATCAATTTCTCGGACCATAATTTCGACTGGCACGATACCATGCTGCGGATCGAAGACGCCGAGATCGCCGGCTGGCTGGCGGCTCAGTTCGGCCGGGAATGGAATGGTGCACCGGTTTACGAGCGTCGCGAATTCGATCGCCACCTCACCATGCTCAGCCTCGACGGCGTGACCAATGAGGCGGGCTTCGCGGAAATCCTTTCGATACTGGAGAATGCCGAACGCAGCATCGAGGTATTGAGCGCCTATCCGACGCAGCCCTTCACCGAGGCGATGGCGCGGGCTGCGGCGCGCGGCGTGCGCGTGACGATCCACACGCCCTGGCCGAGCAACAAGCCTACGGTGCGCAACTACCTTCTCGGTTTCGCGCCGAGGCGCGGCATGACGCTCAGCCTGCTGCCGCGCATGACCCATGCCAAAGCTGCGCTGATCGACGAGCGCATTTTGCTGTTCGGCTCGTCCAATTTCGATTTCGCCAGCTACCGCGTGAACAACGAGTTCGTGGCGATCATCCGCGACGCGGGGCTGATCGCGGAAATCGGGCAGAAGCTGCTCGATCCGGCCCGCGGTGCCGGCCGCGAAGTCCCGGCGCGCAATATCGGGCGCTGGCGGTCCAAGGCTGCGCATGTCGCGCTCAAGCTGGCCGAAGCGGCTGTGAGGCGCGTGGGGAAAGGCGCGCGCATACGCGAGTGGAGTTGAGCGCTTTTGCACTCAACCATGCGCTCCGAAATGATTGGCGATCGCTCCGCCGATCCTCAGGGCGAGGCCGTATGAGCGATCGATCGGGTCGATAAAGCCGCGGCGGATAGCCTCGTAGCCTTCGCCTCCGGCGTCGGGATAGTCCGACGGGGCATCCATCGCGAAGTCGCCGATCTTGGGGAAATGCGTCGGATAGGCACGGCGAAGCTGCGTCAGCGCCTCGTCCACGCGCAGGGTGAAGACCATCTCCAGCACATCGTCGCGGCTGATATCGTTGGCGCGGCTGAATTGCGGAATGGAAACCGCGCGGATGAACATGTGCTGGAACAGGGTAAGGCGCAGCGCCTGCAGCGCGCCGATCCTGCGGCGGACATCCTCGCGGTCTGCGCGCGGGCTCTCCTCCGGCACGAGCGCGAGCAGGCGGTGCAGCTTCATCGCATCGATGCGAAGGCGCGAGGCGAGGCGGCGGAACACGCCCACCCGGTCGTCGCGAACGAGATACTCGGCCAGATCCTCGCATGGCCGCGCCAGGTGCGCTTCGGTGCCGCGATAAGGACGGCTTGCCCAGTAGGCGGAATTGAAAAGCTCGCCGAAGGCGGCGACCGTTTTCACGCTGGCAAGCGCATTGGCCGAGCGTACCAGCCGCACGATCTGCCGTCCGCGCGCGCTCTCTTGCAGCAGCTGGGCGACCTCCTCGTAATTGCCCTCCGCCGCGCTGCCGATGCCGGCGATGACATTCACCGGATAGCCGAGCTGCTGCAGGATCGCATTGTGCGGGATCGCGCGGATCTGCCTCAAATTCATCTCGCGGTCGGCGGCGATATCGGACTGGCGGCGCGAAACGCGGCTCCCGGTCGAGTTCAGGAGGCCGAGGCCTAGCGCGGTGATCGCGCGGCTGTAGGTGCGGCTGTGCAAATGGCCCCGCTGGTGGTCCTTGATCGCCCGGTAGAAATCGAGGCTCAGGTCGGTGCGGCGATAGAACGGGTCGCTCGGCGCCGCAGCGTCGGTTTCCGCGGGCCTCAGCTCGGCAATCCGCGTCAGCGTCGCCAGCGCCAGTTCGGGCGTGGCGAAGAACAGATAGCCGTCGCCGCCCTGGAAGCTGACTTCGGGTTCGAGTCGGATCCCGGCACGCACGAACCGCCGCCGCGCCCATGGCGACAATGCCCATTCGAGCCGGTCGGCGAATCCTTCCGGATGCGCGCCGCGGCCCATGCTTTCGCCGTGCGTGTTGAAGATCAGCGCTGCGACATCGGTAAGGCCATTGTCCGCCATG
>DASWIR010000156.1:0-1824 GCA_036397575.1 Alteraurantiacibacter sp.
AAACCGCACTCGCCTGATCGGCCTTGCGCTCAGCACTGCGATGGCAGGCGCGCTGGTTTCCGGCTGCACGAGCAACGCCGCGCCGCCTGCCGCCGTTTCGGCCGGCAAGGCCGAAGCCGCTCTTGCCAAGGGCAAGCACGAGCAGGCCATCGCCGCTGCCGAACAGGCCGTGCTGGCCGAACCGCGCAATACGACTTATCGCGCCATGCTGGGCGCCGCCTACATGGATGGCGGCCGCTTTGCTTCGGCCGCCCAGGCCTATGCCGATGCAAGGGAGCTGGGCGACAATTCGGCCCGCACCGCGCTTAGCCTTGCCCTGTCGCTTTCCGCGACCGGCAAGGGCGCGCAGGCTATCGCCGTGTTGGAAAGCGCACAGAACCGTATCGCCGCTTCCGATCTCGGCCTTGCATATACGCTGGCCGGCAATCCCGAGCGCGGCGTGCACATCCTCTCCAACGCGCTGCGCGGCGGCGAGAACACGGCCAAGGTGCGCCAGAACCTGGCCTATAGCTTCGCCATGGCCGGCATGTGGCGCGAAGCGCGTCTGATGGTCGCCGAAGACGTTCCGGCGGACAAGGTTCCCGACCGGATCGCCCAGTGGGCCCAGGTATCGCAGCAGGGCTACGAAGCCTATCGCATTGCCCAACTGCTGGACGTGCCGGTGGTTTATGACGATGCCGGCCAGCCCGCCATGCTGGCAGTGAAAAACAATCCGAGCATCGAACAACTCGCAGCTGAATCGTTGCCTTCGCCGGAACCGGCGCCGCAAGTCGCATCTGCCCGAGCCGCCGGCCACATGGAACTGGCCGCCGTCGATGTCCCGGTAAGCACCGCCCGTGCTCCGGTCGCGGCACCCCCCGCGCAGCCGGGACCGGCGGGCTTCCAGGCCGCGTTCCCGACGCCCAGCCCGGTCCGGCAGGACACCAACAGCCTCGTTCGCGAAGCCGTGGCCGACAGCCGCCCCGTAGCAAGCGTAGCCAAGACCGCAACCGCGATAAACGCTATTCCGGCGGTCGAGAACGGCCGGCACCTTGTCCAGCTCGGCAGCTTCTCCAGCGAAGCAGGCGCGAAGCGGGCATGGGGCATCTACCTCAAGCACTATCCCGAACTGGCCAACCACGAACCCGTGATCACCGAGGCAGTCGTGCGGGGCAAGCACTACTGGCGCGTCTCGGCCGCGAGCTATGACCAGGACGGTTCACAGGCCATGTGCGGCCGCGTGAAGCGCAGCGGCGAAGGCTGCTTCGCCTATCACGAAGCACGCCCCTTGCCGGGCGCCGTGGACACCGGCATGCGTCTCGCGAGCCGCTGACGCATTGCGAAAAGAATTCGGACGGGGTCGCAACCCCTTTTGAATACCCCTCCCGCCCACCCGGGAGGGGTTTTTCGTTGGGAGGCCGGCTTTCAGGCAATCCATTCTGCTCGTCGCCCCTGCGCAGGCAGGGGCCTATCTGCCGTATCGTTCGGAAGTGACGGTGATGGGCGGCGCCGGATTCGCCTCGACAAAGGCTTCGCGCTGGTCGGAGAGCTTATCTAGGCCCCTGCCTGCGCAGGGGCGACGGTTGGGGAGCCGGGATGGCTTTCGGGAATTCCGCGTCAGCCAGCGAATGCAAGGACATTGCCCTCCGGATCACAGATGTAAAAATCCGTTCCGCCTCATGCCCGCAAATTTGCCGCTTGTGTCGCCCTAGTCGTCGATTGCAACGCCGCCCTTCCACAGCGCCAGGGCCCGGCCCTGGACCGGCTGCCCGTCGAAGGGCGTATTGCCGGCGGCGGCGGCCATCCGCGCCGAGGATACAACCCACGGCTTGTCGGGATCGATCA
>DASWIR010000157.1:0-5190 GCA_036397575.1 Alteraurantiacibacter sp.
CGCGCATTCATGAACTGGGGTTTCGAGAATTTTTCAAATACCCTGTTGTTCTCCAAGGGCACCTTTCTCGGCGAAGCGCGGGTGCAGGACGGCGCGGAAGCAAGCGTTCCATTGAGGGCGCCGCGCGACATCTATGTCACACGCGCGGCCGGTTCCGACGCCGAAGTGACGCTGGAACTGCGCTATACTGGGCCGTTGCAGGCTCCTGTTTCCGAAGGAGTCGCCGTCGCACGGTTGAGGATCAGCGTCGAAGGCGAGCAGCCTTATGAAGTCCCTCTGGAGGCGGCGGCCCCAATTGCATCGGCCAACTCCTTCCAGCGCATATTGAACGGCCTCGCCGGGCTAATCACATAATGCGCGGCCGGTTCATCAGTTTCGAAGGCGGCGAGGGCGTGGGCAAATCGACGCAGGCCCGCTTGCTCGCCGAAGCGCTGGAGGCACGCGGAATCGAGGTGGTGACCACCCGCGAACCGGGCGGGACACAGGGCGCGGAGGCAATCCGCGAACTGCTGCTCCACCCGCCGGGGGAGGGGTGGGAAGCCGAAGCCGAAGCGCTGCTCTTCGCAGCAGCTCGTTCAGACCATGTGGTGCGTCTGATCGAGCCCTCGCTTGCGGCCGGCAAGTGGGTCGTGTGCGACCGGTTCGTCGACTCCTCGCGCGCCTATCAGGGCGGGGCGGGTGCGCTTGGCGACGCGGAGATTCTCGGGCTCCACCGGGTCGGCAGCGGCGGGCAGATGCCCGACCTCACTTTTCTGCTCGAAGCGGATGAAGAGGCAACATCGGCACGGCTCGCACGGCGCGGGGAAGACTCTAGCGATGCCATCGAGAGCCGGAACCCAGCTTACCATTGGCAAGTCGCCAAGGCTTTTGCACTGCTCGCCATGGCGGAGCCCGAACGTATCGTCCGCGTGGCAAGCTCCGGAAGTATCGAGGGCACGCACGCTTCAATCATGCGGGCGCTGGAGCCCCTGCTGGCGGACATATCATGAGCGACGATAACAACGCGCTCTATGTCGGCCATGACGAGCCATGGCGTGAATGGCGCACTGCCATGGCCGGCGCGCGAATGCACCATGGCTGGATTCTCGCCGGGCGCCGGGGCGTGGGCAAGATGCCCTTTGCCATGGCGGCAGCACGCGAACTGGTCGCGGAGCCTGGAGTGCCGCAGCCGGCCGAGCACCACCCCGATATCATCGTCCTCACCCATCTGCCGGCCAGCGCCGAAGACGAGAAGAAGCGCGCCGAGGGCAAGCCTTACAACACCAAACGCAGTATCGCAGTCGATCAGATCCGCGAGATGCAGCGGCGGCTCAACACCCGCCCGACGCTTGGCCGCAATCGAGCAATTATCGTCGATCCCGCCGACGATCTCGAAAAGCCGAGCGCCAATGCACTGCTAAAAAGCCTGGAAGAACCTCCGCAAGGCACCTTCTTCCTGCTCATTGCGCATCGGCCGGGACGGCTGCTCGCGACAATTCGTTCGCGCTGCCGCATGCTACGTTTCCCCGCGCTGGACGATACGGAAATCGACGCGATTCTCTCCCGCGAAGTGCCTCAGGCCGACGCCGAAACGCGCGCCGCCGCGATTGCCGCGGCGGGGGGATCGCCCGGCGCAGCGCTCGATTTCGTCGAGCTGGACCTTGGGCGAATTTACGCATTGATGCGCAGGATCGTAAGCGAAGGCGATCCGCATTTCACACTGCGTGGAGAACTTGCGGAAGCGATGGGCCAGCGGCCCGCACGGGAGCGACAGTTCGCCGTCCTCGATCTTGCGCGCGGCGTACTGCGGCGCGCGGCGCAGACATCTGCCGGGGAAGCTATTCCATCTCTGGTGCAAGCCCATGCGGCACTGGTGCAGCTGACCGCGCAAACGCCGACCTACAATTTCGACCCCGGATTGCTGATGGCCGAAATCGGCAACTTGCTCGCCTCGGCATCCATGCCTAGGGAGGCCGCCAATGGCTGACCCCTATTACATTACCACCGCAATCCATTATCCCAATGGCAAGCCCCATATCGGCCATGCCTATGAGACGATCGCTGCCGACGTGATTGCCCGCCATCAGCGGCTTCGCGGCCGAGAGGTGCGGTTCCAGACCGGCACAGACGAACATGGTCTCAAGATGGCGCAGAAGGCCCGGGAACTGGGTGTGACGCCGCGCGAAATGGCGGATGAAATGTCTGGCTATTTCAGGGAACTGTTCGATAAACTTGATGTCTCGTATGATCGCTTCATCCGTACGACTGAAGAAGTGCATCACCGTGCCAGCCAGGCGATCTGGAAAGGCATGGAGGCAAACGGCGACCTCTATCTCGACCGATACGAGGGCTGGTATTCGGTTCGCGACGAGGCATTCTACGACGAGAGCGAGCTGGTCGACGGGGAAGGGGGCGAGAAACTGTCCCCGCAGGGGACTCCGGTCGAATGGACCGAGGAGGAAAGCTGGTTCTTCCGCCTGTCGGATTATCAGGAGAAACTGCTCGCGCTTTATCGCGACAACCCCACCTTCATCCAGCCCGACAGCCGTCGCAACGAAGTGGTGCGCTTCGTCGAAGGGGGACTGCGCGACCTTTCGGTCAGCCGGACCAGCTTCGACTGGGGTGTGAAGGTTCCGGGCGCTGAAAACCACGTCATGTATGTGTGGGTCGACGCGCTCACCAATTACCTGACGGGCCTCGGCTATCCGGACGAAACGCCCGACATGGCGCGGTTCTGGCCGGCCGACCTGCATCTGATCGGCAAGGATATCGTCCGCTTCCATGCGGTCTATTGGCCAGCCTTTCTGATGAGTGCCGGACTGGAAGTCCCGAAACAGGTCTTCGGCCATGGCTTCCTGCTCAATCGCGGGCGGAAGGAATCGAAGTCGCTCGGCAATGTCACCGATCCGGCGGAGCTCGCCGACCGTTTCGGCGTCGACGTGCTGCGCTATTTCCTCATGCGCGAGATTTCCTTCGGGCAGGATGGAAGCTACTCACCGGAAGCCATTGTAAATCGAGGAAATAGTGAGCTGGGCAACGCCTTCGGCAATCTGGCGCAGCGAGTGCTGAGCTTCATCGCCAAAAATGTCGGGCAGCTGCCTGGCATTTATGGCCACGATGCCGCCGATAATGCGCTGTTCACGCAAGTGGGCAAGGCGGTGCATGAGGACATTCCGGCAGCCTTCGACGCGCTGGCGCTGCATCAAGGGATCGAGGCGTGGCTGCAGGCAGTCTTCGCCTGCAACGCATATATCGACGAGCAGGCGCCTTGGGCTCTGAGGAAGACCGATCCCGAACGGATGAACACGGTGCTGGCGACGCTCTACATCTGCATCGCGCAGCTCGCGGTCGCAATCCTGCCGGTGATCCCGCGCAGCGCCGCCTCCCTGCTCGATGCGATGGGCATCCCCGCCGAGAACCGCACTTATGAGGCAATCGGCGCGCATTGGTATTCGCCGCTGCTCGAAAGCGGGTTCGCCCTTGCACCACCCAAGCCGCTCTTCCCGCGGCTCGAACTGCCGGCCGAAGAGGCCGCCTGATGTTGATCGATAGCCATTGCCACCTCGAATATGAGGGGCTGGTGGAAGACCAGCAGGGCGTCCTCGCCCGAGCCCGCGAGGCCGGCATTCAGGGCTTCCTCAACATTTCCACCCGATGGAGCGAATGGGACCGGGTCGTCGGCACCGCCGCACGCGAGAGCGATGTTTGGGCCAGCGTCGGCATCCATCCGCACGAGGCGGACGCTCATACCGATCTGGGCGAAGCTGTATTGCTCGAGGCAACGCGGCACGAAAAGGTCATCGGGATCGGCGAAACCGGGCTCGATTACTATTACGACAAATCCGACCGGCAGACGCAGCGCGACCTGTTCCGCATGCATATCGGCATCGCACGGCAGACCGGCCTCCCCCTGATCGTCCACACTCGCGATGCGGAGGAGGATACGGCCCAGATTCTTGCCGAGGAGATGGGGAAGGGGGCCTTTCCCGCCCTGATCCATTGCTTCACCGCCTCCGCCAGCTTCGCGAAGAAGATGCTCGAACTGGGTCTCTCTATCTCGCTTTCAGGTATCGTGACTTTCAAAAATGCAAAGGAATTGCAGAAGATAGCAGCCGAACTTCCAGCAGATCGTCTGCTGGTGGAAACCGACAGCCCGTTTCTTGCTCCGGTCCCGCATCGCGGGAAGAGCTGCGAGCCGGCCTTTGTGCGCGATACCGCACAATTCGTCGCTGAACTGCGCGGCGAAAGCTTCGATCAGCTGGCCGAGACGACCACGCGCAACTTCCACGGGCTGTTTAGAAAAGCCGCGTCGTGAAAGTCGTGATCCTCGGTTCGGGCACGTCCACCGGAGTGCCCAGGATCGGAAATGACTGGGGCGAATGCGATCCCAATGAGCCGAAAAACCGCCGCACACGGGTCTCGGTCATGGTCGAAAGCGACGAGGGCCGCCGCGTGCTGATCGACACGTCCACGGATCTGCGCCAGCAGTTCCTCACCAACGGCATCGACCGGATCGACGCCGTGCTGTGGACGCATGACCATGCCGATCATTGCCACGGGATCGACGATCTGCGCGCGCTTCGCTTCGGGCGCGCGGCGCCGATCCCCGGCTATGCCAACAGAGACGATGTGATGCGGCTGAAGCGGCGCTTTTCCTACGTTTTCGCGGGGCAACACGGTTACAAGACGATCGTGGACCTCGAGCCGCTCGGCAGGATGCGGATTATCGAGGGCTTCGCCGTCGGCCATTGCCGAATGCCGCACGGGCCGTCACATACCACCGCCTATCGCCTGGAAAACGATAATGGGTCGGTTTGCTATGCTACGGATTTCAGCGAGATCACCGAGGAAATGGTCGAGTTGTTTGCCGATACCGACGTGCTGGTCTGCGACTGCTTAAGGCGTGAACCGCATCCAACCCATGCGCATCTTGCCATGGCACTTGAACTTGCAGAACGAAGTCACGCAAAAACAACGATTTTGACTCATCTCGACAAAAGTATGGACTACGCGACATTGTCCGCCGAAGTGCCCCATGGCGTGCTCGTCGGCTACGATGGAATGGAGGTGCACCCATGAGCGAATATGACTGGATGCAGGCGATCTTCCTCCTCATGGCGTTGGTCCTGCCGGTCAGCGCGTTGGCGGGACACCAGCTCAACTGGAAAAGAGGTTTCGTCCTGGCGCTGGCATGGGCCTGGATATTCGTGA
>DASWIR010000158.1:0-3039 GCA_036397575.1 Alteraurantiacibacter sp.
AGGCTCTCCGCGCCGATTGGCATGATCATAAATTCCTGGATGTCGATCGGATTGTCGGCGTGCTCGCCGCCATTGATGATGTTCATCATAGGCACCGGCAGCACATGCGCGGATACGCCCCCGACATAGCTGTAGAGCGGCAGGCCGCGTGCATTCGCTGCCGCCTTGGCCGCCGCAAGGCTGACGCCGAGGATCGCATTGGCCCCGAGCCTTGCCTTGTTGGGAGTGCCGTCGAGCGCGATCATGGCAATGTCGATGTCGCGCTGGTCCTCCGCATCGAGGCCGAGCAGCGTATCGGAAATCTCTCCGTTCACCGCCGCCAATGCTTTCAGCACGCCCTTGCCAAGGTAGCGCGCCTTGTCACCATCGCGCAGCTCGACCGCCTCATGCGCGCCGGTAGATGCACCCGAGGGCACGGCCGCGCGGCCAAAGCTCCCATCCTCCAGCAGCACGTCCACTTCGACCGTGGGATTGCCCCGGCTGTCGAGGATCTCGCGTGCATGAATATCGATGATCGCAGTCATGTAACCGTCTTTCCGGCGATGGTGTTGTAAAAGACTAAGACACTACCATATCGCAGGTCTCCGGCGCGCTCTATGCGCCGGAACAATGCGGCGCAAGTTGCGTTGCGAATTCGAGGGCGGCAAACTACCGGAACGCTCGCCGGACCTATCGAGGGTAAAGGATTGATCATGGTTACATCGACCACTGCCAAGGGCACGAAGAAGAAGGCGAAGGCCACGACGGCCGAATCTACCAGCCACACCGCCGAAGCCAAGTCGCGCTTCAATGCGGCGCTGGATGAGGCGAAAGCCGGTGCGGCGGAGCTTGCAGCTGAAGCCAAGGAACGCAGCGCTTCCTATCGCGAAACCGCGAAAGCCAGGAGTGAAAACTGGACTGGGGAAGCCAAGGCCAAGGCCGGTGAACTCGCCGCCGAGGGCAAGACGCGCGCCAGCGACGCGCTGAGCCAGTTCGGCAAGTTCGTTGGCGAGAATGCGGGCACGATCGACGAGAAGCTGGGCGCCAAATATGGCGATTATGCCCGCTCCGCATCGCGCAACCTGCAGGAAACGGCGACGAAGCTCGACAACAAGTCGGTTGACGAAATCGGCGAGGATGCACGCGAATTCGTGCGCAAGAGCCCCGGTCTCGCCGTGGGCCTCGCCGCGGTCGCGGGCTTCATGCTCGCCCGCCTCTTCCGCAGCCGGTAAGCCTTGCGACGGGTACTCGGTTGACTTATCCGGCTATGGACGGTTCACCCGCTTCCATGGCCGGCACCGAGCGCGAATCCGAACACTTCGATTCCGATGACACCGAAAACGGTGAGCACCAGCGCTCGCTGTTCGACGATGTGGAGGCCATCATCGAGGATGGCCGCACCTATCTCGACGCCGAAATCCAGTACCAGAAGACGCGTGCAGCTTTCGTCGCCGATCGGGCGAAGGATGCTGCGATCTTTGCCGCTATCGGGGGAGCCCTGGCGCTGCTGGCGCTGGTCGCACTGACAGTCGGACTGGTGATTGCCTTGGCCCCGCACCTGACTGCTTGGGGCGCGGTAGCCCTTGTCACCAGCGTCTGGGCCGTGCTGTCGGCAATCTTCCTCCGCATGGCGGCGCGGCGCTGGAACCGGCTCGTCAGCGCTTTCGTCGAGCACAAGGGCAACCGCGAATGAAGCTTGCTCGCCAGCTCAGCGAAGATCGGGCGATGCGCGACGCCGCGCTTATCCTGTTCAAATCCGACCTCGAACTGATCCGGCAGGATCTGAAGCATCGCGGCCTTGGCACACGGCTTGCCGATCGCATGGGTGAAGGCGCGGCGGACATGATGGAGGACGCTGTCGGCTATGCATCCGAGAATCGCGGCAAGATCGCCGCGATCGTTCTTTCGGCCGCGCTGTGGTTCGCGCGGCGGCCGATCCTGCGGTTTCTCGGCAAGGGGGCGGATGAAGACTTGGAAACCGGGACGCCGCTCACCAGTTCAGGAGAAGGAATGACCACTTCGTCCGGAGGCGACAGCTGTGAGCAACGCGAAACGTAAGGACATCAAGGAACGGATCGAGGCTGGCACGGCCCGCAATGCCGAGCGCGCCAGGACGCTGGCCGAACGCGCGGAGGCCGCGCGCAGCCAGGCAGTCGAATTCGCGAGGGCGCATCCGCTGGCGCTGATCGCGGGCGGGCTGGCGCTGGGCATTGCCATCAGCGCATTGTTTCCCAGATCTCCGACCCGCAAGATCGGCAAACAGGTCGGCAAGAAAATGGGCAGCCGCGCTGCCAGCCTTGCCGCCCTCGCCTCCGAATTCGCAATTCTTTACGGCGAGCGTGCGCTCGAAGCCGCGCAGGAGGCGCGCCGCACCGGGCAGGACCGGATCGAAGATTTCGGCGATGCCGCGGGCGATCGGGCCCGCAGACTGAAGCGCGAGGCGGCCCATGTGGCAGGCAGCGCCAGCGACGGCGCGCGCGCATTCACCCGCGATGCAGGCAAGAAGGTATCCCGCGCAGTCCGCGATCGGCTCAATTGATCGAAATCTGCCTTATTTGGGCTTAATGAGGGCTGGACGCGGACGGCGTTTCGGTTAGATGGGCCGCATGCCCGAACAACTCCTTCATCTCGTCATGGGTGGACGCGTGACCGACCCGCGTTCGCTCGAATTCCAGGACCTCAAGGACATTCACGTAGTCGGATTCTATTCCGGTTATGCCGCGGCCGAGGAAGCCTGGCGCGCATGGGCGCAACGCACCGTGGACGATGCCGAGATGAAATATGTGATCGTGCACCTGCACCGGCTGCTCGAACCGGATCTGCCGGACGCATAGTTTCCCCGTTCGTCCTTCGACAGGCTCAGGACGAACGGTTCCGTTTTTAACTCAGATGAACTCGATCTTCTTGACCAAATAGAAGCGGTCGCCCGAAGGCACGGTCACTTCGACCTCCTCGTCCTTGCTTCTGCCGATGAGCGCTTTGCCGAGCGGCGAGTTGTAGGAGATCCGGCCCTTTTTGACGTCGGCTTCGTCCTGGCCGACGATCTGGTATTTCACCGGC
>DASWIR010000159.1:0-2297 GCA_036397575.1 Alteraurantiacibacter sp.
ACGGGCTGAGGGGCAGTTTCGGGGTATAGAACTCAGCCTTGCGGCGGGCCGTCAGGCCGGAAGCCAAGCGGCCCGGATGGGCCGCGCCCGGCGATTGAGGGCGCAAATAAACTACTGCAAAGTCACCCGGTCCTCGTCGGGATCGCCGCGGCCGAAGAATTCCATCAGCTGGACGAGCAATTCGCAGCGAGCGGCAAGATTGTCTGCTTCCAGCAATGCCTGCTTTGCCGCCGCGTCGAAGGGCGCGATCTGCGACACGCCGTTGATCAGCGACATATCGTCGAGTTGCTCGACCGAATCCCAGTCGACCGAATAGCCCTGCGCATCGGCGAAACGTCGCGCTTCCTGCTCGAAACCGGCGCGCTCGACCGGGCTCAGCGCTTCGCCTTCGTCATCTTCGATCAGCTCGGCCTCGACCTGGCGAAAGGGCGTTGCGGAATCGAGCTCGCGCAGGAGGCGAAAACGACTCTCGCCTTCGAGAATGATATTGTAGCGCCCATCCTCCATCGCCTCGACTTCGCCGATCTTGCCGACGCATCCGACCGTGAAGAGAGGTGCGTCCTCCACCGGCTTTTGCGGCTGGATCATGCCGATGCGCCGGTCGCGCGCCAGCGCGTCGCCCACCAGCGCGCGATAGCGCGGCTCGAAAATGTGCAACGGGAGCTGCAAGCCGGGAAAGACGATTGCGCCGGACAGGGGAAAAATCGAGAGGCGGATGGCGGCCACCTTCCTAACCGAACAGGATCAGAGAGAGGCGGCGGCGCTGCTGCGCCACCCATGGATCTTCCAACCCTATCACCTCGAAGATCTGCAGCAGCTTCGCCCTGGCCGCTCCTTCATTCCATTCAGGCTCGGTCTCGATCATCCTCAGCAGCGTGTCGGCGGCCTCGTCGCGCGAACCGGCGGCGAAAGCGCCTTCGGCGAAGGCCATCTGCGCCTCCATAGCGGCGGGATCGGCCGCAGCCTTCTCACGCAGTGCCTGGAGCGTGCTGTCGTCGGGCCGGTCGGTCGCGAGCTGAACCGCCGCCCTGGCGGGTTCCAGCGCGGAATCCTCGACGATTTCTTCGGGCAGCGCGGCAAGCACGGCCTGCGCCTCCTCGAGCTTGTCCGCCGCTACCAGCGCGCGGATCAGCCCGGCATGGGCGGCGGCGTTGAGCGGATCCATTTCGGTGATCTGCCCGAAGATGCCCGCCGCGCGTTCGCCATCGCCATCGGCCAGCACCTTCTCGCCCATCTCGATGAACTGAGCGACATCGGCCGTGTCCCGGCCCCCCGCGCCATCTCCTTCACCCGCCTTTACCGGCAACTGCTCCAGCAGAGCGTCCAGCGCCTGCTTCAACTGGGATTCGGTGCGTGCGCTGGTAAGGTCAGCGACCGGCTGGCCCTGGAACAACGCGTAGACTGTGGGAATCGAGCGCACCTGGAACTGCGCAGCGATGAACGGCTCTTCATCGACATTGAGCTTGGCCAGGACCACGCCCCTATCGGCATATTCGGTGGCCACTTTCTCCAGCACAGGGGTCAGTGCCTTGCACGGTCCGCACCATTCGGCCCAGAAGTCCACGATGACGAGCTGCGTCATCGAGGGGTCGACGATTTGCTTTTTGAACCTTTCGACGGATTTCTGTTCGTCGACGGTCAATCCTGCGCTGGCCAAAATGCTCGCTCCTGCGTTGAAATAAACGGATCGGTGCCCAATGTGGGCCTTGACCGCCGATTGTGAAGGGTGGCGCAGCGCGCGGCAAGGGTCGCGGTATCTCCGGCCCGCGAATTGATGCTTGCCGGGTGCGAAAGGCGATGCTAGTCGCGCGCCTCCCGACCGGGTCATGTTTGACCGGGAGCGCCAGTGAGCGGGCGTAGCTCAGGGGTAGAGCACAACCTTGCCAAGGTTGGGGTCGAGAGTTCGAATCTCTTCGCCCGCTCCATTTTTCAAACACTTAGGACTGATCTGTCTGTTACCCAACAGACGATGATTAGCCTATGGGTAACTTTGCTTGTGAGACGCCATGCATTGCCATGCGCTGCAATTTGGCGAGTCCTCATAATTCCTGAGAGCGTCACCCCTCCTCCGGGAATGAACGACCCCGACATTGCCGGATAGTCAATTCATAGGCGCGATGCGTAATTTCAGCCCGTCCAGCTCATCGCTCAACGGGATCTGGCAGGATAGTCGGGAGCTTTCCCTCCTGTGTTCGGACCCGTCCAGCAGAGCGTCTTCATCGGGCGATATGGCCGCGAGCTTGGGAAAGGACGCGGGATCGATCACAACATGGCAAGTGGCGCATGAACAGCAACCT
>DASWIR010000160.1:0-4798 GCA_036397575.1 Alteraurantiacibacter sp.
GAAGCCGCTGCCCGATTGAGCCAGCAGGAACAGCAGATCGACGTGGCGCAGGCGTCCTACTATCCGCAGGTCACCGGAGGCGTCGGCGTCGGCTATGACAGCGCAAGTACGGCGCGCTGGGCGCCGCGTGCCAATCTCGGCGTCAATCAGCGGATCTGGGATTTCGGCAAGACCGCCAGCGAAGTGGCGGCAGAGCGCGCGGGAATGCGCGCCCGCAAGGCGGAGGTGTTGCTGGCAGTGGATGCGATCGTGCGCGACACATCCTATGCGATCATCGAGATCCGGCGCAGCCGTGAATTGCTTGAAGTTGCACAGGAGCAGCGGGACAGCGTCTCCGCGATCGGTCTTCTGGTCGAAACGCGTTACAGGCAGGGCGCGGCGACCCGGTCAGATGCGCTCCAGGCATTGTCGCGAGTCGATGCGGCCGAATCCACCATTCTCCAGATCGAAGCAGAGCTGCGCCGCTGGCAGAGCAATTTGGCGTTTCTGCTCGGCCGCGAAACACCTCCCGAGGTGAACGAGGAGGGAGAAGAGAGTTTCGAAGGCGCTTGCCAGAATCGCGATATCGATTGGCTGCAGGTTCCCGCGATGCTCCGGGCGGAAGCGGAGCGTGAGCAGGCGCTGGCGGAGCTGCGCCGCGCCCGTGCGGAACGTTATCCGACGATCAGTCTCGGCGCCGGAGCCAGTACCGACATCCACGATCCATTCGACGACCGCCGGACCGACTACAATGTGGGACTCAACGTTTCCACCAGCCTGTTCGACGGAGGTGCGCGCGGCGCCGGGGCGCGGAGCGCGGATTATGCTCTCAATGCGGCCGAAGCTGCGCTCGATGCGGCGCGGCTGGAATCGACGCGGCTGCTCGCCGAAGCGCGCGAGCAGGTGACCATATTTCGCGAGCGGCTGGACACGCTCGATATGCGGCAGGCGAAAATGGAGGAAACGCGCAAGCTTTATCGTCTGCAATATCTGGAACTGGGTACGCGTACGCTGGTCGACCTGCTCAATGCGGAGCAGGAAGTGAGTCAGATTCGCTTCGACGCCGTGAATTCCAGATACGATCTGGTGCGCCTGGGCGTCGATTGTCTTTATACGACGGGGGATCTGCGCTTTGCGCTGGGCCTCGACGGGACGACGATCGAAGGAGTGGTATTGTGAGCGGTGAAGCGCCTTCCGAGCCGCCCGGAGATACGGTCCCGGAAGCCGGGAGCGGTTCGCTTGCGGCGAACTGGCCGGCCCAGGATTGGCTCGCCGCATTGAGGTTCGTCGCGCGCCATTACGGCGTGCCGCTCTCCGATCAGTCCGTCAGGCTTGCGGCGAGTTGGGACGATGCCGAACAGGTAGAAGATCGCATCCGCAATATTGCGCGGCGCATGGGCCTGCGGGTTTCGTTCAGCGAACCGGAGAGTTTTCGTCCGTCCAGCCTGCACTTGCCGCTTGTGCTCGAAACTGCCGAACACGGTGTTGTGCTGGTCACTACCCTGGCCGATGGCGAAGCGCAGGTGAGACTGGCCGCAACGCCGGATGTCGAAAGCCGGATCGCGCTGGACGCGCTCCTCGCAGATGCGCGGATTGTCCTGCACGCCCGTCCGGCACAGCTCATCCGCGACGAACGGATCGATGCCTATATCCAGCCCTATCGGGAGAACTGGCTGCGCAGCATCCTGACGCGCGACATCAAGGTCTATGGCAATGTCCTGCTCGCCTCGCTGGTGAGCAACTCGCTTACTCTGGCGGGCATCCTCTTCTCGATGCAGGTGTATGACCGCGTCCTTCCGGCGGAATCCTATCCGACGCTGATAGTATTGTTCATCGGAGTAATCTTCGCGATCGGCCTCGATTTCACTCTCCGGCGGATGCGGCTTTCGATCATCGATGTGCTGGGCAAGCGGGCCGACCGGCGAATGTCGGACACGATATTCGGCCATGCCATGCGGGTTAAAAGCAATGCCCGGCCTCGTTCGACCGGTTCCTTCATCGCGCAGCTGCGCGATCTCGAACAGGTGCGCGAGGTGCTTGGTTCGACCACGATTGCCGCGATAGCGGATATTCCGTTCTTCCTGCTTTTTGTGGTCATATTCTGGTTTATCGCGGGCTGGCTGGTGCTGGTGCCGATTGGCGCACTGGTTCTGCTGATCATCCCCGGAGTGCTCGCCCAGCGGAAGCTGCGCGAATATGCGACGGGGGCGATGCGCGAGGGTTCGCTGCGCAACGCCATGCTGGTGGAGGCGGTGCAAGGCATCGAGGATATCAAGGCCCTCCAGGCGGAGGAGCGCTTCCAGCGCCAGTGGAATCATTACACGGCCGAGGCGGCCGAAGCCCAGCTCAAGCTCCGGGGCCTCGCAAACAGCCTTACCGCCTGGACCTACAATGTGCAGATGGGCGTTTACGCGACCACGGTATTTTTCGGTGCGCCCATGGTCATAGCGGGCGACATAACCACCGGCGTATTGGTCGGCGCATCGGTGCTCGGGTCGCGCATGCTTGCGCCGATGACCCAGCTTACCCAGGTATTCAGCCGCTTCCAGCAGGCGCGGATCGGCGCATCGAGCCTCGACCAGATCATGCGTTTGCCGGTCGATCATCCCGACGACGAAAGCCGCATCTCGATGCCGGTGATCGAGGGGCGCTTCGCCCTGCGCAGTGCCGATTTCCGCTATGGCGATCCCACCGCGCCGGTCGTGCTTTCCATCAAGTCGCTCGACATCGCGCCAGGTGAACGGATTGCCGTGCTTGGCCGCAATGGAGCGGGCAAGTCGACCTTGCTCCAGGCGCTCTCGGGCATGCTCGAACCGTCTTCCGGCGAAGTATTGCTGGACGGCATGGCGCTGTCCCAGATCGATCCGGCGGATGTGCGCCGCGATGCCGGATTGCTGACTCAGAATGCCCGGTTGTTCCATGGCACAATCCGGGACAACCTGACCCTTGGGGCGCCTGCGGCAAGCGATGCCGAATTGGTGAAAGTGCTGACCATGGTCGGCGCGGACCAGTTCATCCGAACGCTGCAGCGCGGCCTCGAGCATCCGATCCTGGAAGGAGGTGCCGGGCTTTCGGG
Organism: Alteraurantiacibacter sp.; assembly: GCA_036397575.1. GTDB lineage: Bacteria > Pseudomonadota > Alphaproteobacteria > Sphingomonadales > Sphingomonadaceae > DASWIR01. Next base: position 3,056 of record DASWIR010000160.1, read on the forward strand.
TGGGCAGGTGCAGGCGCTGTTGCTTGCGCGGCTCCTGCTGCGCAATCCGTCGATTCTGCTGCTCGACGAGCCGACCGCCTCGATGGATGAGGCGACCGAACGCCATTTCATCGCGCAATTCGACCAGTGGAGCAGGGGCCGCACGCTGGTTGTCGCCACGCACCGCACGCGTGTGCTCGATCTTGCCGACCGCGTGCTTCTGGTCGAGTACGGCTCCGTCGTGCGCGACAATTCCAAGGACAGTTTTGTCGGATCGCTGAAGGAGTTGCGAGAGCAGAACGGTGCCAGGGGGCCGGGAAGGAGCGCTGCATGAGCGGACTTTCGATCTCTGGAGACGATGGCTGGATCTATGGCGATCTTAATGAGGATCGCCTCCAGCGCAGCAAGCTGGTCGTCTGGATCGTGGCAGGCGGGCTGGCCCTGTTCCTGGTCTGGGCCTATTTCGCCCAGCTCGATGAGGTTTCGACCGGCTCCGGCCGTGTGGTTCCGACCACGCGCGAGCAGACCATCCAGTCGCTTGAAGGCGGCATACTTGCCAGGGTTCTGGTGAAGCAGAACGATATCGTCGAGCCGGGCCAGGTGCTTGCCCAGCTCGACCCGACGCGATCGGCCTCCGATGTCGAGGAAAGTTCCGCGCGCTATCGCGCCGCGCTTGCCCGGGCCGCGCGGCTCGAAGCCGAGGTAAGCCAGACGCAGCTGCGATTTCCGGCCGAGCTGGCGGACTTTCCCGATCTGAAGGCGGAGGAGACCCGGCTGTACAATACCCGCCGGCAAAGCCTCGCCCAGTCGCTGGCGCTGGTGGACCGTTCGCTCGGCCTCATCGGCGAGGAAGTCCGGATTGCCCGGTCGCTCGTCGAGGTCGGCGCAGCGAGCAATGTCGAGGTGCTGCGCCTGCAGCGCCAGCAGTCGGAGCTGGAGCTGACGAAGTCGGATCTGCGATCCGAATATATGGTTCAGGCGCGCGAGGAGCTGGCCCAGGCGCGCGAGGAAATGGGTTCGCTCTCGCCAATCGTGAAAGGGCGAAGCTTTTCGCTCGAAAGCCTCACACTCCGATCGCCCGTGCGAGGGATCGTTAAGAGTATCGACATTTCCACGATAGGCGGCGTCGTTCCCCCCGGCGGGCAGGTCATGGAGATTATTCCGCTGGACGATCAATTGCTGATCGAAGCGCGGATTTCGCCAAGGGACGTTGCCTTCATCCATCCCGGCCAGGCGGCCTCGGTCAAGATTACCGCATACGACTATGCGATCTATGGAAGGCTCGAAGGCCGGGTCTCGACCATCTCGCCCGATACGATCCAGGACGAAGTCGATCCCAGTATCTATTACTATCGTGTCTTCGTGCTCACTTCGGCCGATGCGCTCGCCAACAAGGAGGGCAAGACATTCCCGATCGTACCGGGAATGATCGCGACCGTGGACATCCACACGGGCAGCAAATCGGTTCTCGATTATCTGATCAAGCCGTTCAACCGCGTGCGAGAAGCGCTGCGTGAGCGTTAGGGAAGAGCTTTGGATGCGTGAGGTTTTAAGGAGCGGATATCTTGGCCGAGGATAAGCCTTCTGCACTTCTGCGGTCGCTCTATCCGGCATTGAAGGAAGATGCGGTAGCGACGGAGGGCCCGGATGCGGGCTGCATTCTGTTCTTCTCCGCGAGCGACGGGCGGAGCAGAGCAAGCGTCGTTACCGTTCGCGGTGCGAGCTTTGCTGAAGCCTGGCGGCAGGGTGGCGAACGCGTCCGGC
>DASWIR010000161.1:0-6531 GCA_036397575.1 Alteraurantiacibacter sp.
CGCGCAATTCATCGCCGATGAGGCGAAGCGCGGGCGCAGCAAGCCGATGGTCGGCTTCATCGCCGGGCGCACTGCTCCTCCCGGTCGCCGCATGGGCCATGCCGGCGCCATCGTCTCGGGCGGCCAGGGCGGCGCGGACGACAAGATCGCGGCGATGGAAGAAGCGGGCATCCGTGTTTCTCCTTCCCCGAGCGAGCTTGGAACCACGCTCGACGCGCTGCTGAAAGAGTTGGCGTGAGCGTTCATTCGCAACCTTCCCGCTCCCCCGCGCAGGCGGGGGTCCGGGGGCGGCACGCGCCCAGCTTCGCCGCACTGGGTCCCCGCCTTCACGGGGACGCGTGGGGGGCTTCTTGCCGATCCACAACTCCACCCTTCCCCCGCTCCCCCGCGAAGGCGGGGGTCCAGGAGCGGCGGGCCAGGCACTTCATGGCAATGGGCACCCGCCTTCGCGGGTGCACGGGGTTGGATTGGACCGTTCGTCCTAAATATCGCCCGTTCCGCGAGGATGCGGGTAGGCGTTCTGCGGAGTGATGAGCGATGTGGACTGCTTGGGTGTACATCATGGCCAACCGGCGAAACGGGGCGATCTACATCGGCATGACCACCGATCTTCCGCAGCGCGTGTTTCAGCATCGCTCCGGAATGGTCCCCGGATTCACGCAGAAATACGGCTGCAAGATGCTGGTCTGGTTTCAAGGATTCGAGAGGATCATCGACGCGCGGGCATTCGAACGACGTATGAAGAAATGGAATCGGGCGTGGAAGGTGAAGCGCATCGAGGAACACAATCCGCAATGGCGCGATCTCTATCCAGAGTTGGCGTCGCATGTCTGATGGTCAAACCTCCCCGTGTCCCCGCGAAGGCGGGGACCCAGAGCGGCAAGCGCCGCACCCGGTCTTCCTGGGCCCCCGCCTTCGCGGGGGTTCGGGAATGTATTTTCGAGTAAACACCCATGGGTAACGAGCCGCTCTCTTTCATTCCCGAAATGCCCGGCCAGGACGGTCCGCAGCCCGGACCGAGCTGGCAGAAGGCCAAATGGCCGCTGGCCGATGACGCCGATGACCTCACTTCCGCGCTCGATCCGACGCGGATGAAGGAGGCGATCCGCGAGGCTGCCGCGCGCGGCGGGAAAGTCATGGACGAGGCTACGGTGGAGCAGGCTGCGGGCGATTCCATCCGCGCCATGCTGCTGATCCGCACGCATCGCGTGCACGGGCACCTCGCTGCCGATCTCGACCCGCTGGGCCTGTCGGAGCGCAAATTGCCGGCCGATTTGACGCCCGAGTGGCACGGGTTCAGCGGCGAGGCGATGGACCGGCCGGTCTATCTCGGCGGTACGCTGGGCCTCGAATGGGCGAGTGTACGCGATCTCCTCGCCGTGCTGCGCAAGAATTACTGCGGGCGGGTGGGCATGGAATACATGCACATTTCCGCCATCGAGGAGCGGCGCTTCCTGCAGGAGCGGATCGAGGGCCCCGACCAGGTCATCCGCTTCACTCCGGAAGGCAAGCGCGCGATCCTCGCCGCCGTCATCCGCGGCGAGCAGTATGAAGCCTTCCTCGGCAAGAAATATGTCGGGACCAAGCGCTTCGGCCTCGACGGCGGCGAGAGCATGATCCCCGCGCTGGAAGCGGTGATCAAATATGGCGGCGCCTCGGGCGTGCGCGAGATCATCTACGGCATGGCGCATCGCGGGCGGCTCAACGTCCTCGCGAACGTGATGGCCAAGCCCTACCGGGTGATCTTCCACGAATTCTCAGGCGGCAGCGCCAATCCCGACGATGTCGGCGGCTCGGGCGACGTGAAGTACCATCTCGGCACCAGCACCGACCGCGAGTTCGACGGGATCAAGGTGCATATGTCGCTGGTGCCCAATCCCAGCCATCTCGAGGCGGTCGATCCGGTGGTGCTGGGCAAGACCCGCGCGCAGCAGGCGATCCGCGAGGACCTCGCCGCGCATACCGAGGTTCTGCCCGTGCTGATCCATGGCGACGCGGCCTTTGCCGGCCAGGGCATCGTGTGGGAGTGCCTCGGCTTCTCCGGCGTGCGCGGTTATAACACGGGCGGCTGCCTGCATTTCGTGATCAATAACCAAATCGGTTTTACGACCAGCCCTCAATTCGCCAGATCGTCCCCCTACCCGTCCGATGTCGCCAAAGGCGTCCAGGCGCCGATCATCCACGTCAATGGCGACGACCCCGAGGCAGTTACCTTCGCCTGCAAGCTTGCACTCGAATACCGCCAAACGTTCAAGCGCGACATCGTGATCGACATGTGGTGTTATCGCCGCTTCGGCCACAATGAGGGCGACGAGCCGAGTTTCACCCAGCCGCTGATGTATGCCAGCATCCGCAAGCACCCCAAAGTCAGCCAGGTCTATGCCGAGCGGCTGCAGAGGGAAGGCGTGGTCGATGCCGGCTTCCAGGAGAAGCTCTCGGCAGATTTCAGCAAGCTGCTGGAGCATGAATTCGAGGCGGCCAAGGGTTACCGCCCCAATGAGGCCGACTGGTTCGCCGGGCGCTGGAGCGGATTGCACAAGCCCGCCGATCCGGAAACCGCGCGCCGCAACGTCCATACCGCAATCGACCGCAAGCTGTTCGACAGTCTCGGCCGCACGCTGACGACAGTCCCGGAGGATCTCAACATCCATAAGACTTTGGGCCGGGTCATCGATGCCAAGGGCAAGATGTTCGAAAGCGGCGAAGGCTTCGACTGGGCGACCGCGGAAGCGCTCGCCTTCGGCAGCCTGGTGACCGAAGGCTTCAGCGTGCGGCTGTCGGGGCAGGATTCCGGGCGCGGAACTTTCAGCCAGCGGCACGCCATGTGGATCGACCAGCAGACCGAGCGGAAATATATCCCGCTCACCACGCTGCCGCATGGCAAGTTCGAGGTCTATGACAGCCCGCTCTCCGAATATGGCGTGCTCGGCTTCGAATACGGCTTCGCCATGGCCGATCCCAAGACGCTGGTCTGCTGGGAGGCGCAATTCGGCGACTTCGCCAATGGCGCGCAGATCGTGATCGACCAGTATATCGCTGCGGGTGAAGCAAAATGGATGCGCGCCAACGGCCTCGTGCTGCTGCTGCCGCACGGATATGAAGGCCAGGGGCCGGAGCACAGCTCCGCGCGGCTCGAGCGCTTCCTCCAGCTCTGCGCCAACGACAATATCCAGGTGTGCAACATCACCGTGCCGGCGAATTATTTCCACGTGCTGCGGCGGCAGATGCTGCGCCCGTTCCGCAAGCCGCTGATCATCATGACGCCCAAGAGCCTGCTGCGGCACCCGATGGCCAAGAGCTCCGAGGGAGAATTCCTCGAAGAGGCGCATTTCCGCCGCATCGTCTCGGACACGGCAGAAATCGACGACAGGAAAATCCGCCGCCTGGTGCTGTGCAGCGGCAAGGTAGCTTACGATCTGATCGAGAAGCGCGACGCCGAACGGCTCGATGACGTCTCGATCGTGCGGATAGAGCAGCTATACCCCTTCCCCGGCGAGCCGCTGGCCGTTCGCCTCAAGCATATGACCAATCTCGAAGAGGTCATCTGGTGTCAGGAGGAGCCGAAGAACAACGGCGCCTGGTTCTTTGTCGAGGGCAGGATCGAGGCCGCGCTGGCCGCCGCCGGGCACAAGGGCATGCGCCCGCGCTATGCCGGGCGCGAGGAAGGTGCCTCGCCGGCCACCGGCCTCGCCAGCCGTCATCAGGTGCAGCAGGAGGCGCTGGTTTCCGACGCCCTGGGGCTGGCCGATGGCGAAGACAACGCACGCCGCTCGCTCACGAAAAGCAAGAAGGGGTGACATGCGCTTTCATGCCCATATTCTCCGCTCGTCATTCCCGCTGGCGCCGCTGGTGGAGCAAGGTCCCAGCCTTCGCTGGGACTCACGCGGCTGTGCGCCCCTGCGCAGGCAGGGGCCTCTGGCAGATGGCGCTGCGCTGGTGGAGCGAGGTCCCTGCCTGCGCAGGGACTCACAAGGTTTGTTGATCGGAAACAGTTATGGCCAATGAAGTGAAAGTCCCCACGCTTGGGGAATCGGTGACCGAAGCGACGATCGGCGAATGGCTGAAGCAGCCCGGAGACGCGGTCGCGCTCGATGAGCCCGTGGCCAGCCTCGAGACCGACAAGGTCGCGGTCGAGGTTCCCTCCCCCGTCGCCGGGGTGATGGGGGAGCACAAGTTTGCCGTGGGCGATACGGTCGAAGTGGGCACGGTAATCGCCTCAATCGAAGAAGGTACGGCCAGCGCCGGACCGGAAGAAACTCGCCCGCGCGAAACTGCTCCGAAGAAGGAGGACGAACCGCTGACATCGGCCAAGGCGGTCGAGCAGGATCTCGAACAATTGCCCTCCGGTGCCGACGCAGCCGATATCACCACCATGTCGCCAGCCGTGCGCCGCGCAGTGCTGGAGCACGGAGTCGACCCGACCAGGATCAGGGGCACCGGCAAGGACGGCCGCCTGACCAAGGAAGACGTGCTCGCCGCAGCCAGGGCCAAGACCGCCGCGCCCACCCCTTCCACGAGCGCGCCGGCTCCCTCCTCCAAGGCTGTTTCGGCCGACAAGGGCGATCGCCGCGAAGAGCGCGTCAAGATGACGCGCATGCGCCAGACCATCGCCAAGCGGCTGAAGAGCGCGCAGGAAGAGGCGGCGCTGCTCACCACTTTCAACGATTGCGACATGAGCGCGGTGATCGCCGCGCGCGAGCAGTACAAGGATCTGTTCGCAAAGAAGCACGATATCAAGCTCGGCTTCATGAGCTTCTTCGCCAAGGCCGCCTGCCTCGCGCTGAAGGATATCCCCGCGGCCAATGCCAGGATCGAAGGGGACGAGATCGTCTATCACGACTATGTCGACATCTCTGTGGCGGTGAGCGCACCAAACGGCCTCGTCGTGCCGGTGGTGCGCAATGTCGACCGGCTGAGCTTCGCCGAGATCGAGCTGGCTATCGCCGAATACGGCAAGAAGGCGAAGGATGGCGCTCTGACCATGGAAGACATGTCGGGCGGCACTTTCACGATCTCGAATGGCGGCGTGTTCGGTTCGCTGATGTCGACTCCGATCATCAACCCGCCGCAAAGCGCGGTGCTCGGCCTGCATAGGATCGAGGACCGCCCGGTCGCGCTGAACGGCGAAGTGGTGATCCGGCCAATGATGTATCTCGCGCTGAGCTACGATCACCGGCTGATCGACGGCCGCGAGGCGGTCACCGCGCTCAAGATCATCAAGGAGGCGATCGAGGATCCGATGCGGATGCTGATCGATTTGTAGCGCGTCGTCCCGGCGAAAGCCGGGACCTCGTGCCGCTAGGGACGACCTGGAACAACGAGATCCCGGCTTTCGCCGGGATGACGGAGTTTGAAATGGCTGAATACGATTACGACGTCCTCATCATCGGCTCCGGCCCCGGCGGCTATGTCGCGGCGATCCGCGCGGCGCAGCTCGGGCTGAAGACCGCGTGTGCGGAAAGCCGCGAGACGCTCGGCGGCACCTGCCTCAATGTCGGCTGCATCCCGTCCAAGGCGATGCTGCACGCATCGGAATATTTCGAGGCGGCAGCCGGCGGCATGATGGCCAAGATGGGCATCGAGGTCAGCCCCAAGCTCAATCTCCAGGCGATGCACGGCCAGCGGATCGACGCGGTCAAGCAGCTGACCGGCGGCGTCGAATTCCTGTTCAAGAAGAACAAGGTCGACTGGAAGAAGGGTTTCGCCACCTTCGTGGACGCTCACACCGTGAAGGTCGGTGACGAGACCGTCACCGCGCGCGAAGTGGTCATCGCCACCGGCTCCTCGGTCACCCCGCTGCCAGGCGTCGAGATCGACAATGCCAAGGGCGTGGTGGTCGATTCGACCGGCGCGCTCGAACTGGCGAAAGTGCCCAGGAAGATGGTCGTGATCGGCGGCGGCGTGATCGGGCTCGAGCTCGGCTCGGTCTGGCGCCGGCTCGGGGCGGAAGTGATCTGCGTCGAATTCCTCGACCAGATCCTGCCCGGCATGGACGGCGACGTGCGCAAGGAAGCGCACAAGATCTTCAGGAAGCAGGGCATCGAGTTCCGCCTCTCGACCAAGGTCACCGGCGTCACGGTCAAGGGCAAGAAGGCTACGCTGACGCTCGAACCCGCGGCCGGCGGCAAGTCCGAAACGCTCGAAGCCGACTGCGTGCTGGTGTCGATCGGCCGCCGCCCCAACACCGAGGGTCTCGGGCTCGACAAGATCGGCCTCGAGACCAACGAGCGCGGCCAGATCGAGACCGACGGCGAGTTCCGCACCAAGATCGACGGAGTACGCGCGATCGGCGACGTGATCCCGGGCCCGATGCTGGCGCACAAGGCCGAAGACGAGGGCATCGCGGTCGCCGAATGGATCGCCGGGCAGACCGGGATCGTCAATCACGCCGTGATCCCATCGGTGGTCTACACTTGGCCCGAGATCGCCGGCGTCGGCCTGACCGAAGAGCAGGCGAAGGAGAAGGGCACGGTAAAAGTCGGCAAGTTCCCGATGCTCGCCAACAGCCGCGCCAAGACCAACCACGAGCCC
>DASWIR010000162.1:0-2362 GCA_036397575.1 Alteraurantiacibacter sp.
AGGAGCATCACCGAGACATTGGTGTTGGCGACGCGTTCTATCGTGCGGGCGACGCGAACCATTTCGGGCGCCGCGGTGATCATCCCGCCAAGCACGGTATTCCCCTCGCCCGCCCGCGAATGCAACTTGCGGTTCTCTTCCTCGATCCGATGCAGGTTAAGCGCCCGCCGGACGATCAGGCCAAGCTGCTCGATGTCGACCGGCTTGCGGTAGAAGTCATAGGCCCCACGCTCGATCGCGGTGAGCGCACTTTCGCGTGCACCGTGGCCAGAGGCGACGATTACCTTGGTGTCGGGCTTTAGCGCCATGATCTCCTCAAGCACTGCAAAGCCTTCAGCGGTGCCGTCGGGATCGGGGGGCAGGCCCAGGTCAAGCGTAACCACCGGCGGCTCGTTAGCCCGTAGCGCGGCGATCGCCGAGGCGCGGTCACCCACGATCGTGACTTCGAAATCCTCATATGCCCATTTGAGCTGCGCCTGCAGCCCCTCATCGTCCTCGATGATCAGCAGTTTGGGTTTTTCCTCAGCCATCATGCCACCTCGGCCCTGTCATCGGGTTCGTTGCCCGCATTTTCTTCCATTGCCGCCGTGGCCGCGGTGATCCGCGGCAGGCGAATGAAGAAGCGTGTGCCCAGCCCTTCCTGCGATTCCACTTCAAGGCGCCCGCCCATGGTGCGGATCAGCTCTCGCGCTTCGAATGCACCGATGCCGAAGCCGCCGGGTTTGGAAGAATGGAAGGGCTTGAATAGCTGGGTACGGATGAACTCACTGTTCATCCCTTCACCGGAATCGGTGATCTCGATCGTCCCGAGGCTACCGTTGCCATAGACGGAAACCATCACCGGCGCGCCGTTCTCGCTGGCATCAATCGCGTTCTGGATGAGGTGCGCGAGCGCCTGTTCCAGCGCCTCGGGTTGCGCAGCGACTTCGCACGGTTGCGAGCTTGCCACCACCACCTGCCCGCCGCTCGTAGCGAAGCGCTTGGCGGTGGAGCGGAGAAGGTCGTCGATATCCACCTGCCGCACCGGTTCGCTGTTCGATCCGCCATAGCGCCCGAGACGGGCGAGCAGCGCGTTGAGCTTGTCCGCACTGTTGGTCAGCGTCACCAGCATGTCGCGGCGGAATTCGGGATTGTCGGCATGCTTCTCGGCATTGCGCGCCAGCAGCGAGAGTTGGCTAGCCAGGTTCTTGATGTCGTGCATCACGAAGGCGATGCGCCGGTTGAATTCATCGAAGCGATGCGCCTCGCCCAGCTTTTCCTGGCCGGCCTGTTCCGCAAGGTAGCTGGCAAGCTGACGGCCCACGACCCGCAGCAGATCGAAATCCTCCCAGTCGAGCCTGTGCGGCAATTCTGGCCGTGCCAGCACTACAATCCCGACGAGACGCCCGAAATGAATCAGCGGAACCAGCGCCCAGCTATCTTGCGAGACGCGCAACCACTCGGGAAGCGAAGCAGCGGAGACGGCCTCATCGCGGCCCGCTCGCGTAAGGTCGAGATCGACGACGTAGTCGGCCTCCTGCAGCTTGAACGCCAGATCCTTGGGAAACGGTGCCGCCGGAACGCTTATACCCGGCCATTGCCAGCGTGCGTCGAGCACGAGCCGCTCATCCTCCGCAGGGGCGAGGAGCAGACCGCCGGGACTATCGGTTATGTCGGCCATGGACTGCACCACGCGCTCATGCAGTGGCAACGCATTCTCGCCGCCCTTACCGATCGTGCCGGTCAGCCGCAGCCATTCCTCACGATAATCGTAGCGGTGCTGGAACAGATGCTTGGCGAGCGTGACGCGGACCCAGGCCCGAAGTTTCTTGCTCGGCAGCAGGAAGATCGCAACCGTACTGGCAAATACAACGAAGGCTATCTGGATCAGCCGCCAGACTTCCCCACCCATCGAAGACAATCCCTGCGCAACAAGCACCATGCCTGCGAGATATCCGCCGATCAGGAGCAGCGAGGCCGACTGGAAGGTCACAGACCGCGATGGCCGGAACTGTGCCGCCATGCTTGTGCGCACGCTGCCGATCGCCAGGAGCGCAACCATTGCCAGCAGCAGCACACCGCGCGTCTCGGCAAGCAGCGCGGGAATTGCACCGGAAAGATGGGCCAGCGTGTAGAAATTAAGGTCGAACAGCCACATCGCGGCCATCGCGGCGGCCGGCCAACGCAGCGCCCTGCGGGCGGCGGGCGCGGCACCCACATAGAGGTTATGAACCAGCACCAGCGCTCCAACAGAAAACAGCAGGTGCAGGATCGAAACGCTGGTGAGTGTGCCGGCAAGCTCACCGTAGCCGTTCCATCCGGCGCCGAAGACGAACAGAACCTGCAGCAGCTCGACAAAAACCAGCGAATATATCACGGCCTT
>DASWIR010000163.1:0-9471 GCA_036397575.1 Alteraurantiacibacter sp.
GCGGCCAGCGAAAGGCCGAGGCCGGCAACCGATGCGAACAGGGCAGTTTTGAAAGTGCTTTTCATGTGGTTTTCCCCTTCATGGAACGGAGAGGCACGGCGATTCCGGCTCTCCTCGTTGGAAAGTCAATCCCGCCGGAGCGAATGCGTTCCCTGCCCGGGATTTGCCGGCCAGAGTAAATTGACGATGGCGAGTGCGGCGATCGCACCCAGAAAGGCCACGCCGAGCACCGGAGCACTGAATTCGCCGTGCACGACATCGCCGCCGCCAAACGGCCGGTTTGTCGCGAACACCGTGAGCGCGGCGCCCGCAGTGCCGAGCACCATATTGGCGAGCACGCTGCGGAAGGCTTCCGAACCGGTGGCGACCGAAATCAACCAACCCATGGCCGATCCGACGATAATAAGGACAATAATGCCCATCTGCCTCTTTCGTCATTGGCGATTGCCGGGACAACAACCGACGGCCGGATAGGTTTCCGAAAATGCGGCGAATGGCGCAGAATGGATCGAGCGACAGAAATCATGTGGTTTCAATACCACGCGGCCGACCTGTGAGGACGGGCCTCTAAACAAGAAAAACCCTCGTCCCGGGGGCATTGGGACGAGGGTTCGTCTTGAGCGTTCGTCACGCTTGCAAGGCTGCCGGTACCGAAGCAGGGCAACAGGGGGAAACCCGCCTCAAGCCGCCTTGATATGATTAATATTATACGAAAACGGCTTGCTATGAAATGAATGAATAGCCGCAGCTTGTCGCAAAGCCCCCACGCCCTGCGCCCAGCCGTTTATCCCGGTCGACGGGACGTTCGCCGCGGATCCCTGAAGTTGAACGCACTATCCGGCACGGAAACGCCGTAACGCTGGTTCGCAAGCCGCACCGTGGTGCGCTTGTTCTGCGAATCGAGCGCGACCCAGCTGACCAGTTCGAGGCCGCCCGGCGCGCTCGCCTGACGCACGAAAATCAGGGTGATCACGCCATATTCCGGCTTCTTGGGATCCTTAACCTGGATGCTTACCACATCGGGGTTCGAGACCGGCATCAGCTTGCCGTAGCGCTTTATGTCGCGATTGGGATCGAGCAGCGCGCCCAGCGGCGATTCCTTGATCGGCCAGCGCTCGACCTGCTGCACGTCGTAATCGATGAGGTTGAGCGAGCTGCCGTTGGCGACGATCAGCATATTGACGCTCTTTTCGTATTCGAAGCGGATCTTGCCCGGCCGCTTCAGCGTCAGCACTCCCCTGACCGCCTGCCCGTTACGGTCGGTCTGGGTGAAATCGGCCTTCATTGTGGAAATGGCGCGCAACGCTTCTGCCGCCTGGTCGAGCCCGTTGGTGGCGGCCATCGCCGGCGCGGCCGGTACGCTGAGCAGCATTGCGGGCGCAGCCGCCGCCATGGCAGCGGCCAGCACCAGTCGAATGGGACGGTTCATCAGCTTCATTCTCCGCGACATGCCCGCCCTATAGCAGGCCGGGCGTTGAACTCGCGCTGAACCCGGCCGGCGCGCGCCATTCAGCATCGCGGACCAGCGATTACTTGATCTTGGCTTCCTTGAACTCGACATGCTTGCGAGCGACCGGGTCGTATTTGCGGAACGACATCTTCTCGGTCAGGTTGCGCGGGTTCTTTTTCGTCACATAGTAGAAGCCCGTGTCGGCGGTGGACACCAGCTTGATCTTGACGGTGGCGGGCTTTGCCATGGCTCGAAATCCTGAATTCGCTAAGTGAGCGGGCGCTACCGCCCGAAACAACAGGGGCGACGCGCGCGGCGCCGCCCTTCCGGGCGCGCCTCTGGGTGAAACGGGGCGAAAAGTCAAGCATTGCGGCGGCCGGGCAGGCGCCCGCGCTACCAGTCCACCTTGCCGCGGTTGGCTTTCACCTGGCCGCGCTCCTTCTTCGCCTGCAGCCGCTTGACCTTGCCCAGGCGGTTGACGCGCGATTTGGCGCGCTTCTTGGGCTCCTCGAAGGCTTTTTCGACCAGCTCGGTGAGGCGCTTGCGTGCATCTTCCCGATTCGCTTCCTGCGTCCGGGAATTGCGCGCAGTGAGCACGATCTCGCCGCGGGAATTCATGCGGCTGCCGGCCAGCGCTTTCAGCCGGTGGAATACGGGATGCGGCAGGCCGAGGGCATAAGTGTCGAGCCGGATCTGCACCGCGCTTGCCACCTTGTTGACATTCTGCCCGCCGGGGCCGGTAGCGGCGAGAAAGCGCTCTTCGGCCAGCTCTACCGCACGCCGCACGGCCTCGGTGGCCGCTTCGCCGTTCATGAAAGCGCGCCGGCAATCCGCTGCATGGCTTGTTGCAGCACGCTCTCGTCGGCGGCGAAGCTGATCCGGAACCCGTCCCTGCCTCCGAAAGCGCTGGCCGGAACTACCGCCACGCCGTGTTCGAGAAGGTGGATGGAGAGTTTCTCATCGTTCCCGAAACGCCCCATCAGCGGCGATGCGTCGACGAAACAGTAGAACGCGCCGTCGGGCACTGGAGCGGAAAGTCCATCCACCGCATTGACGGCCGCCACGACCATGTCGCGCCGGTTGCGGAATCTTTCGCGCCAGTCCTTGAGGAAATCCTGCGGCCCTTCGAAGGCTGCAACGGCGGCGGCCTGGCTGATCGAGCAGGGATTGCCGGAGGAATGCGATTGCAGCCGGCCCATCGCCTCGATCAGCCATTTCGGCCCGGTTGCTACGCCGATGCGAAATCCCGTCATCGCATGGCTTTTCGACACGCCGGAGACGGTGAGGATTCGCTCGGCAATGTCGGGGCAGAGTGCGGCGAGCGTGTCGTGCCCTTCGCCCGAATAGTTCAGCGGTGCATAGATATCGTCGGAAAGCACCATGACTTGCGGATGTCGGCGCAGAACTTCGCCGATCGAGAGCAGCATGTCGCGCGGATAGACCGCGCCCGTCGGATTGCCGGGGCTGTTGAGCATCAGCCAGCTGGTGCGCGGGCCGATCTCGGCTTCGAGATGCGCGGCAGTGAAGCGAAACTGGTCCTTGGCGTGGGTCGGCAGCGGAACCACGGTGCCGCCGGCGAAGCGGACGATTTCCGGATAGCTGACCCACCAGGGCGAGGGCACGATTACTTCCTCGCCATGGCTCACGCTGGCGAGCATCGCGTGGAAGATCGATTGCTTGCCGCCGGCGCTCACGATTACGCGGTCGGCGCTGGCCGGAATGCCGAGGTCGCGCTGAAAATGCAGCGCCGCGGCCTCGCGCATGCGCTGCGTTCCGATCACGGGGGTGTATTTGGTATCGCCCAGCTCCAGCGCCTTCACCGCCGCCTCGATCACATGGGGCGGGGTGGCGAAGTCCGGTTCGCCGACCGACAGCGAAATGATGTCGCGGCCTTCGCGGCGCAGCTCGGTCGCGCGGTCGGTGATCGCGGTGGTACGCGACGGGCGGATACGCTGGAGCGCCTGCGAGATCATGGCCTTACCAACCTTGCTTCCCTGATGCCTCTTAGAGCATTTCCGATTAAGAAACCGCTTTCGAGATCGGCCAGGGTCAGAGGAGCTTCGCGCGCCTTGCCTTCTTCGATCAGGGCCCGGCGCAATATCCCAGGCAGCAATCCATGCGCGGCGGGCGGGGTCAGCAGTATCCCCTCATCACCTTTGACGAAGATGTTGGAGATGCAGCCCTCGGTCACGAAGCCGTCGTCGCGCACGAAAACCGCCTCGCTCGCCCCTGCAGCCTTCGCGCCGGCCAGCGCTTCCTCGTAGAAATGGCGGTCGGTGGTCTTGTGGCCGAGCCGCCAGTCGCCCGGATCGACCGGGATCGGAACCGCGAGGCACTGGGCGGGTCCCCCGGCGGGTGACGGCAGCGGCGCGGTCTCGATCGAGATCTCGCCCGATCTTGCCAGCAGCAAGCGCACTTTCGCCAGTTCCTCTAATTCGAAGCACAGCGCCTGTATGCGATTCCTCGTTTCATGCCGGTCGAAGGAAAAATCCAGCGCTGCGGCGCTTGCCTTCATCCGTTCGAGATGCATTTCGAGATGGGCAATCCCTTCCTCGGGATCGAAACGCATCGTTTCGATCAGATCGAAGCCCGATGCGGCGCGGCGGGCGAAACTCGCCTTCACCATGCATTCGCGCCACTCGCTCATGCCCTTGCTGTCGGCGACGATTGCACCGCCGACGCCAAGCACCGCATGGCCGCGTTCATTCTCGCCCGGAGTCAGGCGGATGGTCCGGATCGCGACATTGAATGCGGCATCGGTCTCGCCGTCCCCGCCCGCCCCTATCCGGCCGATCGCGCCGCAATAGGGTCCGCGCGCATCGCGCTCGATCTCGTCGATCAGCTCCATCGCGCGGATCTTGGGCGTTCCGGTGATCGATCCGCAGGGGAACAGCGCGCGCAGCATGTCGATGGCGCCCTTGCCTGGCTGCAATTGGGAGCGGACGGTCGAGACCATCTGGTGCACCGTCGGATAGGTTTCGATGGCGAACAGATCGTCGACCCCGACCGACCCCGCTTCGGAGACGCGGGAGAGGTCGTTGCGCATGAGGTCGACGATCATCAAGTTCTCGGCCTTGTCCTTGACCGAACCGGCAAGCTCGCCCTTCAGCGCCGCATCCCGTTCGTCGTTCTCGCCGCGCGGGCGCGTGCCCTTCATGGGTTTCACCTTGGCCGAGCGCCCATTGAGCGTGAAGAACAGCTCCGGGCTGAAGGAAAGCAGCCAGTGCGAGCCGTCGAAAATCACTCCGCCATATCCGGCGCCGGCCGCCGGGCGGATCGCGGCATAGATCGCCAGCGGATCGCCGCGCGCAGGCCCGGAGAGCGGCAGGGTGAGGTTCGCCTGATAGATGTCGCCCGCGCGGATCGCTTCCTGCAGTCGGGCAAAGGCGGCCAGGTAATCGGCGGTCGAGACCTGCGGGTCGAACGGGCCAAGCGTTGCGGGACCGTCTCCGGCCTGACCGGCGAGCCATTGGGGGACTTCCCCCGCCGCGATCCGCTCGCAGCCGTCGAACAGGCCGAACCAGAGGAACGGGCCCGCCGCGCCGCCACGCCTTGCCGCGAGCGGGGCCAGTTTGGGTTCGATCGCAAGACCCGCTTCGTAGGAGAGATATCCCGCCAGTGTGCCGCCGCTTTCGCGCCGTGCCGCGTCGGCTGCCTCCAGCACGGCATTCACTTCTTCCGGCCGGCGCGCGACGAAGGTCTGGCGCGGTGCCGCGAAGAGCTGCGCATCGCTGGCACCGCTTTCGCGGGCGTCATCGAACAGGACAAAGGGTTCGCGCTTCGCCATTGCCGCAACGCCTTACCGGCAAATTGCGCGAAGTCTATCGCTTGACCCTGCCTCCTGCGCTGGGCCACATCGGCTTCAACACTGACATGGGGAAAGAGCGGATGGCGGAAATCTTCCTTGGCCTGGGAGCCGATGGCGAGCGGCAAATGCTCAATCTCGGCCGCGCCAACCGGCACGGTCTGATCGCGGGTGCTACCGGCACGGGCAAGACGGTAACGCTGCAGGGCCTGGCCGAGAGTTTTTCCGCCAACGGCGTTCCGGTCTTCGTCGCGGATGTGAAGGGCGACTTGTCCGGCATTTCCATGCCGGGATCGCCCACATTCAAGCATGCCGACAAGCTGGAAGGCCGGGCCAGGGAACTGGGCATGACCGACTATGCCTATTCCGACAATCCGGCGATCTTCTGGGACCTCTATGGCGAGCAGGGCCACCCCATCCGCACAACGGTAAGCGAGATGGGGCCGCTGCTGCTTGCGCGCCTGCTGGACCTGAACGAAACGCAGGAAGGCGTGCTCAACATCGTCTTCCGTTTCGCGGACGAGGAGGGACTGCTGCTGCTCGACTTCGAGGATTTGCAGTCCATGCTCGTCTATACGGCGGAGAACGCGGCGGACCTGACCACGAAATACGGCAATGTCACCAGAGCCAGTGTGGGCGCGATCCAGCGGCAGTTGCTGTCCTTCGAAAGTCAGGGGGCAGACAGGTTCTTCGGCGAGCCGGCCCTTGAGATCGAGGATTTCATCAGATCCGACGAGAAGGGACGCGGCTACATCAATGTGCTTGCGGCCGACAGGCTGATGCGCAGCCCCAAGCTCTACGCCACCTTCCTTTTGTGGCTGCTCGCCGAACTGTTCGAATCGCTGCCCGAAGTGGGCGACCCGGAAAAACCGAAACTCGTTTTCTTCTTCGATGAGGCACATTTGCTGTTCGACGATGCGCCCAAGGCGCTGCAGGACAAGATCGAACAGGTCGTCCGGCTGATCCGCTCGAAAGGTGTCGGGGTGTTCTTTTGCACCCAGAACCCGATAGACATCCCCGAGGAAGTCGCCGGCCAGTTGGGCAATCGGGTGCAGCACGCCCTGCGCGCTTTCACGCCGCGCGATCAAAGGGCGATCAGGGCTGCGGCGGAAACCTTCCGCGTCAATCCCGAGCTCGATGTCGAGACAGCGATCACCGAGCTGCGCGTAGGCGAGGGGCTGGTCTCGACGCTGATGGAGGATGGCGCGCCGTCCATCGTCCAGCGCACGCTGATCAAGCCGCCGCGTTCGCGCCTTGGCCCGGTCGATGCCAAGGAGCGGGCGATAATCCAGTCGGTGAGCCCCCTGGACGGCAAGTACGATACCCTCGTAGACCGCGAAAGCGCCGAGGAAGTGCTGGCGCAAAAGGCCCTGGATGCCGCCGAGACCGCTAAGGAAGTGGCGGAGAAGGGCGAGGAGGAAGTGCGCAAACGTTCGCGCAAGACCACTTCCTGGTGGGAAAAGGGCAGCAAGGCCGCCGCCGGCGCAGCTGCGAGTTCGGTTGCCACGGTTCTCGCTGCCAGGCTCTCGGGCCGCAAGTCGCGCTCGGACCCGACGCGTAACGCCGTCACTGCCGGCGCGGGCGCCATCGCCACCGAGTTCGGCGGCTCGATCGCCGGCCGATTCGTGCGCAACCTTATCGGCGGGCTCATGCGGTGATGGCGGTCACAGACTGTAACGCAAACCTTGACACGAAACGCCCAGTGAAACCACCTCGAAAATGCGACTATAATATTGATTTAAATGAATATTATGGAATTCACGTGTGACCTTTCGCAGCGCTCTTTCATGCATCCCGGCCAACAAGCGGCGGAAAGCGTTCCAAAGGAATCTCCGCCATCATAGCGCAGCGCCACCGATGTAGGACAGAGCCATGGCCGGGCGACGGCCGATAAGGTAGGTTCGCGGTGACGCAGGGAAAGGGAGTTCCCACCATGGCCCATGTCTTCGTCGAGCTGTCGCCCGACGACAAGCCGATCTTCCTCTTTACCCATTCGGGCACCAAGGTCCGGCAAGTATTATGGGGCGATTATCTTACGCTCGACCCGGCGCATCCCGCGACGAATGAATGGACGTTCGTCGTCTGGGGGGCGTCGAGCGGCAATCCGCAGCAGCTCAAGATAAAAACCTCCCTGACAACCGCCGATCGCCCCCTGGAGATCATCTTCGTCGATGTGGGGCAAGGCGATGGCTGCGTGCTGATCACGCCCGAGCGCGACGGTACGGAGCGGATCATCGTGGTCGATGCGGGCAAGAAGCATCACATGGCCGAGTTCCTCAACGACCGCTTCAAAATCCTGAAGAACGAGGCCAACCTCAAGTTCCACGCCGCGATCGTCACCCATCCGGACGAGGATCATTATGGCGGCTTCACACAGGTGTTCCGGGACACCAAGGCGAAGTTCCGGCACCTCTATCATTCCGGTCTCGTCGAGCGCGCAGTCAGCGGTTCGTTCGAGAAGGTCGGCGGCAAGACGCGGAAGGCAGGCGAGAAACGCTCCTATCTGCGCGAGCTGGTGGTGGACGATGCGGCGATGCGCGCCGCATTCGCCGGGCCGCCCGGTGCCTTCTCCTTCCCGGGCATGATCGGCCATGCGCTCGCGCGCGGCGCGGTCGACAAATACCGCATGGTCTCGACCAGGCATGGCAAACAGGAGGGAGGAAAGAGCTGGCTACCAGAATTCTCGCCTTCCAACGGGCGCGATTACACGATCGAAGTGCTGGGCCCCTGGGTCGAGAACGATGGCGACGGCGACAAGCTGCGGGTCTTTTCCGGCGGGTATGGCAAGACCAAGAACGGTCATTCGGTGATTCTGCGCCTTGCCTATGGCGATTTCTCGGTCCTGTTCGGCGGCGATCTCAACACACCGGCAGAGGAATTCCTGCTCGAGCAGCATACCGGCATCGACAAATGGCCGACCACGATTGTCGAGCGCGACATCTTCATTGCCGAGGCACGCAAGACTTTCCGCAGCGACGTGATGAAGGTCTGCCACCACGGTGCGGCGGATGTGACCGACGAGTTCCTGGCGGCGGTTCATCCCGCCGCTTTCGTGATCTCGTCGGGCGATCAGGAAGGCCATGTCCATCCGCGGCCCGACCTGCTCGGCCGGTTGGGGCGGCTGGGACGAGGCTTCTCGCCCGTGCTGCTGTCGACCGAGCTCCAGCGCTCCACCCGCGAGCGCGAGGATGAGCAGTTGGCGATCAGGCTGAAGGATCTGATCGCCAAACAGGTCGAGCAGGCGACCGAGAAGCGCACGCTCGATATTGCCAATCTGATCCGCGAACTCGCGCGCACGAATGTCGAGGTCGATGGCGCGATTT
Organism: Alteraurantiacibacter sp.; assembly: GCA_036397575.1. GTDB lineage: Bacteria > Pseudomonadota > Alphaproteobacteria > Sphingomonadales > Sphingomonadaceae > DASWIR01. The sequence continues at coordinate 8,579 of DASWIR010000163.1, forward strand.
ATCTCAAGACCGACGGCAAAAGGCTGATCACAGCGTTCCGCAACGAGGTGAACTCGGAAAAGGAGAAGTGGTTCTATTTCCGCTACAGGCTGGAAAACCAGATGCTGATCCCGATGTCGGTGGGGGGATAGAGCCTGTCCTGGAGAGATTGAATCTCGCGTCCCCGCCCTTCGGCTGGCTGGCAAGCCAGCCGCTCAGGATAAACTGCCCTTCGGGCAGGCGGGGACCCAGAGCGGCAGGCGCAGCGCTGGGGGCACTGGATCCCCGCCTTCGCGGGGACGCGGGTGTTTTCATTTGAACAGGGCAGACTCTAGCCCGACCTACACGATCGGCAGGCGGATCGATGCTTCCAGCCCTTCGATCCTGCCGTCCGCGGCCCGGCGGTTGGTCAGCACCAGACGCCCGCCATGCTGCTCAGCAATGGCGCGGGCGAGCGTGAGGCCGAGGCCGGCACCGCCTGTCTCGCGGCTGCGCGAGGCTTCGCCGCGAGTGAAGGGCTGAAGCATTGTTTCCAGTTCGCCTTCGGGAATGCCGGGGCCGCTATCGACGATGCGGATCACCGCCTCGTTGCCTTCGCGTCTCAGCGAAACGTCGGCACCTTTGCTGTAGCGAACCGCATTGTCGGTCAAGTTGCGAATGCCGCGCCGCAGCCACGTGGTGCGCAGCGGCAGGGAGATACGGTCGGTCGTGCCCAGTTCGACTGGCTCGCCCATATCCTCGAACTCCTCGACGACCGATGCGACGAGGGCGGCAAGGTCGGTCTTCTCCAGCGGATCCGACGGACGGCCGACGCGGGCCAGCGAGAGGATATCGTCGAGCGAGCGGGTGATGTCTTCGATCGTCGCGGCCATCTTCGCCCGCTGGGTATCGTCTGCGACATTCTCGATCCTGAC
>DASWIR010000164.1:0-4716 GCA_036397575.1 Alteraurantiacibacter sp.
TCAAGAACGCCGCCGAGATCGCCGGGCATCAAGCGGCGCAGGCACTGGACGGTGCGGCTGTCGCGCGCTTCCTCCACTGGCTCTCGGTCGAGGCGCCGAAAGGAACGGTCGACGAGCTGGGCGCAGCGGACCGGCTCCACCGATTCCGGCGCGATGGCGGGCCGCTCAAGGATTTGTCCTTCGACACGATCTCCGGCGCCGGGCCTAATGGCGCGATCGTCCATTACCGTGTCAGCGAAGAGACCAATCGCAAGCTTGAGCCGAACAGCGTCTATTTGGTCGACTCCGGCGGACAGTATCCGGGCGGCACCACCGACATCACCCGCACTGCGTGGATCGGCCCGGATGCTCCGCCGGAGGAAGTGAAAGACCGCTACACGCGCGTGCTCAAGGGGCATATCGCGCTGGCGCGCCAGACCTTCCCAAAGGGGACGACCGGCAGCCAGCTCGACACGCTGGCGCGCCAGTTCCTGTGGAATGCGGGGCTCGATTATGCCCACGGCACCGGGCACGGTGTCGGCAGCTTCCTCGCCGTCCACGAAGGACCGCAGCGTATCGCCAAGCCGCGCGGCGGGCAGGCAGGGACCGAACAGGAGCTGCTGCCCGGCATGATCCTTTCCAACGAGCCGGGCTATTACAAGACGGGCGGCTACGGCATCCGGATCGAGAATCTCGTCCTGGTGGGGGAAAGAGAGATCGAGGGCGCGGAAGGGGACTGGCTCGGCTTCGACACGCTTACTCTTGCGCCGATCGGCCGCGAACTGGTCGACGCCTCGCTGCTCGACAAGGGCGAGATCGCCTGGTGGAACGGCTATCACGCCCAGGTGCTGGACGTGCTGGGCCCGCAATTGGAAGACGAGGCGCTGGCCTGGCTCGAGGCGCAATGCGCGCCCTTATGAGCTTGTAGCCTGCAAAATGTTCCTGTAATGTTCTTCTTCAGCGAGTCGCAAGAGACAGGAGAGCGGCATGATCGGTTACGTCACATTGGGCACCAACGATGTGGAGCGCGCCGGCGCCTTCTACGATCCGATTGCAGAAATCCTCGGCCTCGGCCGGATCGCGACCAGCGACAGCATGATCATGTGGGGCGTGCCGGGGCAGGGCGCCATGCTCTGCGCAACCAAGCCTTTTGATAAAGAGGCGGCAACCGCCGGCAACGGCACTATGTTCGGCCTGGTCGCGCAGAGCCGCGAACAGGTGCATCAGGTCCATGATCATGCACTGGCCAATGGCGGCAGCGACGAAGGTGCGCCGGGCCCGCGCAGCGAACAGTTCTATGGCGGCTATTTCCGCGACCCGGACGGCAACAAGCTGGTCGTCTATGAGTGGAAGGAAGGCTGAGCCGTGACGGGCCGCAAGCTCTCGGATTTCCCGATCCATCTCGGCCGCGGCGCCACCGCAGAGCCGCAGCCCGAATTCCCGCGCGATGAGCGGGCGATGCAATGGTATACCGATTATGGCGAGCGCTGCGTTGCGGACGGAGCCGAAGGCCGCCTCGTTTCCATGTTCACTTTCACCGAAGACTGGGGGATGTGGGAAATGCACCCTAAAGGCGCGGAAGTCGTTGTGTGCCTCTCGGGCGAGATGGAACTGATCCAGGAGCAGGCGGATGGCAGCCACGCGGCGACGCGCCTTTCACCGGGCGAATATGCCATCAACCCGCCCGGCGTGTGGCATACGGCCAATATAGATGGAGAAGCCACCGGCCTGTTCATCACGGCCGGCATGGGGACCGAACACCGCCCGCGCTGATTATGGTCGCCACCTTGAACCAGGTCTGAGCTTTTTCCTTTTTGGCAGGGAGCGGCCTTACCAGATTATTTATCGTCATTGCGAGGAGCCGCAGGCGACGAAGCAATCCAGCTCCGGCGGGACTGGATTGCTTCGCTACGCTCGCAATGACGTTACCTGCCAAAATTTCGCGCCAATGAACGCTTCGTTCCGGCTGCGACAATTTGTCACACTTTAGGGCGCATCCGGCATACACCCGCGACAAGACGGGTATATTGCCAATCTCATGAGCTGCGGTGGTGCCACTGGTCCCTCCCCCCTTCTACAGGGCGCCCCGCGGCTCTATGAAACACTTTTTGGAGCATATGATCATGCGCAAGCTTACCCTTACCCTTTCGGCGGCGGCGCTGGCCCTTGGGGCCGGCGCGGTGGCCTATGCCCAGACGCCCGAACGCGGCATGCGCGGACAGGAGATGACCCGCGCCCAGGCCGAGACCATGGCTACCAAGGCTTTCGAGCGTGCCGACGCCAATGGCGACGGCAAGATCGATGCCGCCGACCGCGAAGCCCGGCACGATGCCCGCTTTGCACGGCTCGACATCAATAATGACGGCATGCTGAGCAAGGAAGAATTCCTCGCTTCGCATGAGCGCCGCGCCGAACGCACCGCCCAGGGCGGCGAGCAGACCGACGGCAAGCGCCCGGGCAAACGCGGCGAGCGCATGGGCCACCGCGGTATGCGCGGTATGGGCCACGGCATGGGCATGGCCCGCAACGCTGACAGCGACGGCGACGGTGCGGTCAGCCAGGCGGAATTCGCCGATGCTGCGCTTGCACGTTTCGATGCCGCCGATGCCGACAAGAACGGCACCGTGACGCGCGAGGAGCGCCGCGAAGCGCACAAGGCCATGCGCGAGCAAATGCGCGCGCAGCGCCAGACCGACAATTCCTGAACGCAGCGAGCGGGGGGGCGGCATTTTGCAATGAGCGAGACGTCCCCCCCTTGCGTGCTGCTGGTCGATGACGAGGCCAGCCTTCGCGAGCCCCTGGCGGAGTATCTCTCCGGCCAGGGGTTTGCCGTATTGCAGGCGGAAAATGCCTCTGCGGCACGCAGCACACTGGTCGAGACGACGCCCGACATCGTGCTGCTCGACATCATGATGCCGGGCGAAGACGGTCTCTCGCTGTGCCGCCACCTGAACGATGCGAAGAACCTGCCCGTCATCCTCCTGACCGCGCGCGGGGAATCGACCGACCGTATCGTCGGGCTCGAGATCGGGGCGGACGACTATGTCGTCAAACCATTCGAGCCGCGCGAACTGGTCGCCCGCATCCGCTCCGTGCTGCGCCGCGCTGCCAAGCCGCCGCATGCGCCGGAGGACGACGCGCATTTCGAATTCGAAGGCTGGGTGCTCGATCCGGTCAAGCACCGCCTGATCGATCCCGACGGCGCGCTGGTCCCGATTTCCTCGCTGGAATTCCGCCTGCTGAAGGCCTTTGTCGAGCATCCGCGCCAGTTGCTCGACCGCGACCGGCTGCTCGACCTGGTGCAGGGCCGCGAGGCACATCTCTTCGACCGGGCGGTCGACAACCAGATCAGCCGCCTGCGCCGCAAGATCGGCGACAATGAGCGCGAATCCAAGCTGATCCAGACAGTGTGGGGCGCCGGCTATCGCCTCGCCGCCGATGTCCGCCGCGTGGTGCCGCGGCCATGAGGGCGACAGCGGCATGAGCGAAAAGAGAGCCCGCAAACTCCGCCTGTGGCCGCGCAGCCTGCTGGGGCAGATGCTGCTCGCCGTCGCCATGGCGCTGCTGGTCGGCCAGACCATTTCCGGCGTCCTCGCTTACCGCGCGCAGGAACAATGGCGCGAGATCGGCATGATCAATTCGGCCGCCTTCCGCCTCGCAACCGCGCCGCGCCGCGATTTTCGCGAGTTCAACCCCCGCTACGAGCGCGAGCGGCCCAATCCGCGCCGCTGGCGCTGGCTGCAACTGGAGCGCGAAGTCGACAAACCGACGCTGCTGACGGGCGAGGAGCGCAATCCGGAACGCGAGAAATTCCTCGCCGAAGTGCTGGGCGACCAGGGCGTGAATGTGGGCAAGCTGATGGTGGTCGAGCGGGATGTGCGCGACGATCCTTTCGTCGTTGCATTGATGCAAACTTCTCCGCGCCTCGCAGCGCGGCAGGACCTGATGGACCGCCGCCTGCTGGTCGCGGCGTTGCAACGGGAAGGCGAGACAGACTGGCAAGTCGCCCGTGTGCCGGTCCCGGCGCGCGAGCCGCGGACACTGCAATCGCTGATCGCCCAGACGCTGATCCTCTATATCGTGCTTGTCGGCGGGCTTGCCTTGCTGCTGCGGCGGATCACGCGCCCGCTCGCCGTGCTGACGCGGCGCGTGGAGCGTTTCGGCGTGAGCCTGCCCGAAGAGGCGCCGCTCGAACCCTCGGGTCCCGAAGATACCCGCCGCCTGATCGCCGCGCATAATGCGATGGAAGCGCGGATCGCCGCCCTGCTCGACGAGAAGGACGTAATGCTGGGCGCGATCGGGCACGATCTGAAGACCCCGCTCGCTGCGCTGCGCGTCAGGATCGAGAATGTCGCAGACGATACCCAGCGGGCGAAGATGGCCGCGACGATCGAAGACATCACCCGCTCGCTCGACGATATCCTCTCGCTGGCCAGGGTCGGCCGCCCGTCGGATCCGCTGGAAAAGACCGACCTTGCCGCCCTCGTCGCATCGGTGGTCGAGGAATTCGAGGATATGGGCGAACCGGTCGAGCTGGGCACGACCGACCGTATCTCTATGCCGCTGCGCACCACATGGCTGCGGCGGGGCATCCGCAACCTGACCGACAATGCGGTGCGTTACGGCAAAGGCGCCGACGTTTCGCTGAAGCGCGAAGGCAACGAGGCGGTGATCCGCATCGTCGATAGCGGCCCCGGCATTCCCGAAGGCGAACTGGAAACAATGCTTCAGCCCTTC
>DASWIR010000165.1:0-4351 GCA_036397575.1 Alteraurantiacibacter sp.
AGCGGCTGCTCGTTGCAGGCCTGGCGCGCGACTTCCAGCAGATGCGGCTCGACTTCCTGCGCAGCCTCGCGAAGAAGAAGGCGGCCAAGGCCGATCCGCCCGGCGCCATCGCCACATGGGCCCAGGCAAGCACCGGCACGATCCGCCAGTTCCGCGCGATGATCGCCCGGGCACAGGCAGCGGCGCCCGTCACACCGGCCATGCTCGCGCAAATCGCAAGCCAGGCCCGCAATCTCCTGCAAAGATAGGGGCGGCGGCAGGGAAGGTGGGATTCAAGGCTTGACGCAGGCCCCGCCAATCCCGACGAACCGCGCATGATACGCGCGGATGTGGTAATCGTGGGGACGGGACACGGGGGCGCGCAAGCCGCCATCTCGCTCAGGCAGGCGGGCTTTACCGGGACCATCGCCATGGTCTCGGGCGAAACGGATCCGCCCTATGAGCGCCCGCCGCTATCCAAGGAATATCTCTCCGGCGAGAAGCCATTCGAAAGGCTGCTGGTGCGCCCGCCCGATTTCTGGCGCGAGCGCAGCGTCGACCTGCTGCTCGGCCGCAATGTCGATGCAGTCCATCCCGAGTCCAAGGAAATCGAAGTCAGTGGCGGGGAGCGGATCGGATATGGCGCGCTGATCTGGTCGGCTGGAGGCAACCCGCGCCGGCTCGATCTCGAAGGAGCCGATCTGAACGGCATCCATGCGATCCGCAATCGCGCCGACAGCGACGGCATTCGCGCCGATCTGGAAGCAGGCGCGAAGCGTGTCGCGGTGATCGGCGGGGGCTATATCGGGCTGGAGGCTGCGGCCGTTCTCACCAAGCTGGGCTGCAAGGTCACCATTATCGAACAGTGCGAACGCCTGCTGGCGCGCGTCGCAGGCGAGGAGCTGTCCGATTTCTATGCCGCCGAACATCGCGCGCACGGGGTCGATATGCGCCTTTCCGCAGAGATCGAAAGGCTTGAGGGAACGGATGGCCGCGTCTCGTCCGTCGTGCTGAAAGACGGCGAGCCTATCCCCTGCGACATGGCGATTGTCGGCATCGGCATCGTTCCCGCGATCGGCCCGCTGATTGCGGCCGGCGCCTCCGGTGCAAACGGCGTCGATGTCGACGAGCAGTGCCGCACCAGCCTGCCCGATGTTTATGCGATCGGCGATTGCGCCGCCCATGCCAGTCAGTGGGCAGGAAACGAAGTGGTGCGCATCGAAAGCGTGCAGAATGCCCATGATATGGCCAAGGTGACTGCGCTCACCATCTGCGGCGAGAAAGCGCGCTATGATGCGGTGCCATGGTTCTGGTCCAACCAGTATGATTTGCGCCTGCAGACGATCGGCTTCAACAAGGATTACGACGCGACTGTGCTGCGCGGCGACCCGGCGGAACGCAGCTTTTCGGTGATCTATCTGCGCCAGGGCCGGGTGGCGGCGCTCGATTGCGTCAACCGCACAAAGGATTACGCGCAAGGAAGGAAGCTGGTGGAGGCGCGCGCCGAGATCGGTCCCGAAACACTGGCCGACACCGATATCCCGCTCAAGGAGATGCTCTGAGATCCTTGCCGGGCCGGAGCTTCTCGAGCGCCCAATCCGCCGCCTCGGCCACTACGGGGTCCGGATCGTCCAGCAGTGCACGCACCGGCGCCCGAAGCTCGGCATTGCCGCTGTTCCCCGCCGCGATGAGGCAGTTGCGGACGAAGCGGTCGCGCCCGATCCGCTTGATCGGCGAGCCTGAAAATTTGGCGCGGAACGTGGCGTCGTCGAGCGCGAGCAGCTCACCGAGAGGCGGCGCAATCAGCTCTTCGCGCGGCAGGAAGGCGCGGTGCGCGGCGGCGCTATCGGCAAATTTATTCCATGGGCACACGGCCAGGCAATCGTCGCAGCCATAGATCCGGTTGCCGATGCCTTCGCGAAACTCCTCCGGGATCGGACCCTTGTGCTCGATCGTGAGGTAGGAAATGCAGCGCCGCGCATCGAGACGGTAGGGCGCGGGGAAGGCGTCGGTCGGGCAGGCGTCCTGGCAGGCACGGCAGCTCCCGCACAGATCCTCATGCGGCGCATCGGGCGCGAAAGGCAGAGTGGTGTAAATCGCGCCGAGGAACAGCCAGCTGCCATGTTCGCGGCTGACCAGGTTCGTGTGCTTGCCTTGCCAGCCGATCCCCGCCGCTTCGCCCAGCGGCTTTTCCATCACCGGTGCGGTGTCGACAAAGACTTTCAGCTCCGCTTCGGGCGCTTCGGCCACCAGCCAGCGGGCCAGCGCCTTCAGCGCCTTCTTGACCGTATCGTGATAGTCGCGGCCCTGGGCATAGACCGAAATTCGCGCGCGTTGCGGATCTCCTTCCAGCGCCAGCGGGTCGATGGACGGCGCATAACTCATGCCGAGCGCGATCACGCTGTTCGCCGCGGGCCACATGGCCTCCGGGCTCTTGCGCACGTCGGACCGCGCCTCCATCCATTCCATCGTCCCATGGTTCCCCTCGGCGATCCATTCCTCCAGCCGCCGGGCGCGCAGCGGATTCTCCGCCGCCGGAGCGAAGCCGACCGCCACGAAACCGAGCGAGCGCGCCTGCCGGACCAGGCGCTCTTTCAATCCATCGAGATCATTGGCGTTAACCAAGTTCGGTGTTGCTCCCATTCAGTCGCGAGGGTTAACTCGCGCGCATGGATGCTGCGCTAGGCCAAACCACTTCACCCGGCAATGTGACCGATTCCCGCCCGCTTGCCATCGAGGTGCGCGGGCTGGTCAAACGCTTCGACGGAACGCTGGCGGTGGATGGTGTCGACCTTTCCGTGCCCGAAGGTGCGATTTACGGCATTCTCGGCCCCAATGGCGCGGGCAAGACTACCACGCTGCGCATGATCCTGGGCATTATCGAACCCGACGAAGGGCTGCGCCGCGTGCTTGGCCACGAAGATCCGCACGAAATCGCTCGCGCGATCGGCTATTTGCCTGAGGAGCGCGGGCTTTATCCATCCATGAAAGCCTATGAGGCGATCGCCTTTATGGGCGCGCTGCGCGGAATGCCGCTTGCCGAAGGGCGGCGGCGCGGGCGCGAACTGCTGGAACAGCATGGTCTTGGCGAAGCCGCCGACCGGCAGATCAGGCAGCTTTCGAAAGGCATGGCGCAGACCGTGCAGCTGCTCGGAACCCTGGTGCACGAGCCGCGCCTCGTGATCCTCGACGAGCCGTTCTCCGGCCTCGATGCATTGAACCAGGGCAAGCTCGAGCGGATGATACGCACGCTTGCCGAACGCGGTACAACGGTGATCTTTTCGACCCATGTCATCGCCCATGCCGAAAGACTGTGCGAAGGGGTGGCGATCATCGCCAATGGGAAGGTCTCCTTCGCCGGCGAAGTGGACGTGGCACGCGACCGCATCCCGCCGCAAGTGCGGCTCGAGACTCGCGCGGCCGAAGGACCATGGCGTGCGGCCCTGCCCCCGGATGCCCGCCGCGAAGGCAATCTCTGGTATTTCGACCTGCCCGCCAGCGGCGTGGAGCCGCTGCTGCGCGCGCTGATCGAAGGCGAGGCCGGCATCGTCTCGCTCTCTATCGAGCGCGCCGGACTGCACGATGCCTTTGTCGCCATTGCAGGCGATGCGGTCGCCGCCGAAATGGGCCGCGAGATCGAAGGGATGCATTTCCGGTGAGCGCCGCCAAACTCCCTTCCGAGCGCCTGTCCCTGCCGCAGGCAGCCTTCACCGTGGCGCGGCGCGATTTCACCGCAATCCTTTTCAGCCGTTCCTTTATCTTTTTCCTGCTGGGCCCGCTCTTTCCGGTGATCGTGTTCATGCTGGCCGGCGGCATCGGGCAACGCGTTGCCGCGGCCAACGAACCGCCAGCCATCGGGATCGCCATGACCGCCGGGGATGCCGAAGCGATGATCGCCGCTTATCGCCGGATAGAACCACAACTGGGCGGAGCGCTGCCGCAGCTCAAGGTAATCGAGAATCTGGAACCCGGCACAGGCTTCGACGCCAGGTTTTTCCTCGAGGATAGCGGTGCCAATTATGCCGCCGTGGTCAGCGGCACGCCGGCCGCGCCGCGCCTCACTGCACCCCATGGCCGGCTCGAGCGCTATGCCGGTCCGATCTCGCTGGTCGCCGCCACGGCGCTTGCCCGCGCGCCGCCGTCCTTTCCGAAAGTCGAGATGATCGCCGCCGCCACCAGCGCTCCGAATTTGCGTGCCGCCCGGCTGCAAACCGCGCAAGGTGCCGAAACCGTGCTGTTCCTCCTGATCATGCTGCTGTCGGGCATGGTGCTCTCGAACCTGGTCGAAGAGAAGGCCAACAAGATAATCGAGATCCTGGCCGCTGCCATCCCGATGGATGCGGTGTTCCTCGGCAAGCTATTCGCCATGCTG
>DASWIR010000166.1:0-1939 GCA_036397575.1 Alteraurantiacibacter sp.
AAACCGACGCCGAAGACATCGTGCAGCAGGAAGGCGGCGCGCTCCAGCGGCGAGAGCCGTTCGAGTGCGAGCATCAGGGGCAGGGTGACATCGTCGTCGTCCTCTTCCTCGACCAGCGGGTCGGGGAGCCAGGGGCCGATATAGGTTTCGCGCCGCGCCCGCGCCGATTTCAGCTGGTCAAGGCAGAGCCGCGTCACGGTACGGCGAAGGAAGGCGGCGGGCTCGCGCACCTCGCTACGGTCGGTGCCGAGCCAGCGCAGGAAAGCGTCCTGCACCACATCCTCGGCATCGGCGACCGAACCGAGCATGCGATAGGCGACGCGGGTGAGCAGCGGACGCAGCGGGTCGAAACTGACCCCCGCGTCCGCTGCATCCTGTGGCTCGCCAGCCGCCATCAGGCCGCCCTGGCCGCCGGCGCTTCGTGCCAGAGGCCGAAGCCGACCGCCAGGCGATTCCAGCCGTTGATGATGTTGATCAAAAGAGTGATCTTCACCTGTTCCTCCGGCGTGAACTGCGCTTCGAGCGCCTCCCTGGCGTCCTTCTGTTTGTGTCCTTCGGACAGGCGGGTCAAGGCGTCGGTCCACGCCAGCGCGGCGCGCTCGCGATCGGTGTAGCAAGGCGCGTCCCGCCATGCGGACAGGAGATAGATGCGCTGTTCGGTCTCGCCCTGTGCACGCGCCTCGGCCGTATGCATGTTGATGCAATTGGCGCAGCCGTTGATCTGGGACGCGCGGATCTTGACGAGTTCGGCCAGGCCGGGATCGAGGCTTTCCTGCACGGCGAGCGAAGTGCCCATCCACTGTTTCATCAACGGTGCCGCGGCGGCGAAGGGGTCTGTTACTTTGGTCATGCTCATGCTCCTTGTTGGGGTGCAAGCTTGACGAGACAGGGCACGCAGATGTGACATGGCCGGGTGAAAAAATTTCGCGGAGGGGCGCAATCGAGGGACTTCGAAAGCGTCAAACATGTCGGCGGGGCGGCAATCGTGGCCAGGGGCCGTCGCTCTAGCGTTTGTTATTTCCGCGTGCGGTACGGCGGCCATGGAGGGCTTCGACCAGCACGAAGGAAATATACATCAGCAGGTACCATGAGCCGAGCTTGGCAATCGACACCATCTGCCAGCCTTCGGACTGGTCGGGATAGGTCCAGGCGCGCGCGAAAGTACCGATATTCTCGGCGAGCCAGATGAACAGCGCCACCAGCAGCCAGCCTACCAGCAGCGGCATCCAGCGCGCTTCGCTCCAGACAGTGAAATAGACCCGCGTCTTCCAGAAAAGCGCAAACATCACGGCGAACAGCAGGTAACGGATGTCAGGTAGCCAGTGATGCGCGAAGAAGTTGACATAGATCGCAGCAGCAAGGGCGGATGCCGCCCAGCGGGGCGGCATATGCGTGAAGCGAAATTCGAAAATGCGCCAGACACGCGCAAGATAGCTGCCCACCGCGGCGTACATGAAGCCCGAGAAGAGCGGCACGCCGCCGATCCTGAGAAGGGCCGGCTCCGGGTATATCCATGAACCGTAGGCGGTCTTGAACAATTCCATCACCGTTCCGGTAATGTGGAAGGCGAGAATCACTTTCGCCTCGTCCCAGGTTTCCAGGCGCAGGGCGAGCATCCCGATCTGGATCGCCAACGCTGCCAGAGTGAGGAAATCGTAGCGGTGCAGCGGTGCACCGGCAGGGTAGAACAGGTGGGTACCGAGCAGCAGCGCGAGCATCAGCGCGCCGAACAGGCAAGCCCATGCCTGTTTGAAGCCGAACAGCAGGAACTCGTAAACCCAGCTCGGCCAGCCAGGGAGCGGAGCAAAAGCTTCCAGCCGGGCGCGGATGCGAGCGAACCTGGTATGGCGAACGGTGCTGCGCTGGTTGGTTGCCATGAACCCGAGATCTCCCTGCCGCGCTTGTCCATCAGAGGCGGACAGGTGGCAACAGTCCTGCC
>DASWIR010000167.1:0-4274 GCA_036397575.1 Alteraurantiacibacter sp.
AACTTGCGGAAAGTGCCGGACTGCCCCTCGGGGCATGCGACTGGGTGCTGGAAGGCGGAGCAGTTGATGGCGACGGCAGGGGTCTCGCGGTCACAACGGAACAATGTCTGCTCAACCCCAATCGCAATCCCGGCCTGTCGCGCGAAGATATCGAGGCGCGATTGGCGTGCGACCTCGGTTTCGACCGCGTGCTGTGGTTGGGAGACGGGCTGATCAACGACCATACGGACGGCCATGTCGACAATCTCGCGCGCTTTGTTGCGCCGGGCGTGCTCGCTTTGCCGGTGGCGAAGGGAACGGACGATCCCAACGCGGCGGTCTATGAAGATGCTCGCCGGCGCGCGCTGGCCGCCGGGCTCGAGATCCGCGACGTCCCATCGCCGGGCTTGGTGACGAGCGGAGATTGGATAGAGCCTGCCAGCTATATGAACTTCGTCATCGCCAACAATGTCGTGATTGTGCCGACATTCGGGCTGCCCGGCGATGAAGAGGCTGTTTTGGCGATCGATGCGATGTTTCCCACACGCACTGCCATCGGCCTGCCGGGCGATGCCGTGCTCGCGGGCGGCGGCGGCTTTCACTGCGCCAGCCAGCAGATGCCTGCACTCGCCTAGCGGGCAAGGTTAATCTTAAGACTTTGTTAGGGAACGGCTGCGATGCTCGCAGCATGGCACGCGCAATCTCTCTTGCTCGCAACGCGAAGGCCCGCTCGGCGGATATCGTCAGCATGGTCATCGCCACGGCCTGCGCGCTCGCGCTGGTCGCTGCCGGCCCTGCCCTGCCTTTCTGATCCGCGCTAGTTCGCGGATTCTTCCTCCGACAGCCGTCTGCCTTCGCTCAGCACATAGGCGCGGACCGATTCGACCTGTGCTTCGCTCAACCAGCTGTCGAAGCCGATCATGCCATTGGCCGACAGCGCCCCGTCATGAACGATCGCCTTCCACGCGCCCGCATCGCGCGCCGCGCCGGAACGGAACAGGTCGGGATTGGTCGGTCCGGCATGGCAGATCCTGCAGAAGGTCCCGAACCATTTCCCGCCTTCGGCCACCTGCGCTTGAGTAAAACTTTCCTCGCTCGTCACATAGGGTTGTTCGGATAGCGGTGGCAGTTCCGGCAACTCCGCGTCCCCGTCGAGCTTGAACACCAGCAACATTCCCGGCGGCGGAGGGCGGCGCATCCAATCGATCGCCGAAGCGACGCCCATCGAGCCGCCATAGCCGGCCATCACCGCGACATATTGCACGCCGTCGACGCGATAGGTGATTGGCCCCGCCATGATCCCGCGCTCGGCCTGGAAGCTCCATAGCTCTTCGCCGGTCCGCGCATCGTGCGCCCGGAAGAAGCCCTGCGGGCTGCCCTGGAATACGAGGCCCCCGCCGGTCGCCAGCGTGCCGCCGAACCACGGCCAGTCATGCTCGATCTTCCATGCCGCTTCCTGCTTCACAGGATCCCAGGCGAGCAGCCAGCCGCGCCAGCGCGCTTCATCTTCGCGGCCTTCGGGTGTCCCCAAGGTTTGCGTGCCGGTATTCCAGCGGCCCGGATAGCGGGTGTAATCGACGTCGTCGGCAACGGTCAGCGGGGCGTGCATGGCCGGGATATAGACGAGGCCGGTTTGCGGCGAATAGCTCATCGGCATCCAGGCATGGGCGCCCAGGCCGGAGGGATAGACCATGTAAGGCGCGTCGGCGTAGCGCGCCTCCGGCTTCTCGACCGGGCGACCGGTCTCCAGATCGATGCGCTCAGCCCAGTTCTGCGGCACATAGGCCTCGGCGCTGATCAGCTTCCCGTCGGCGCGATCGATCACGTAGAAGAAACCGTTCTTCGGCGCCTGCATCAGCACCTTGCGGGCCTCACCATTGATCTCGAGCTCGGCCAGCGTGATCTGCTGCGTGGCGGTGAAATCCCAGGTTTCGGCAGGGTTGAGCTGGTAATGCCATTTATAGGCGCCGGTGTCCGGGTCGAGGGCGAGGATCGAGACCAGGAACAGATTGTCGCCCTCGCCGGCCGAGCGTGCGCGGTGGTTCCACGGCGCTCCATTGCCGACGCCGACCAGCAGCTGGTCGAAATCGGCATCGTAGACGACCGAATCCCACACCGTGCCGCCGCCGCCCATTTCCCACCAATTGCCGTGCCATGTCTCGCCGGCAAACTGCTCGAAAGCTTCGTCGGACGCGGCGCCATCGGGCCCATCCGCCGGATTGCCGGGCACGGTGTAGAAGCGCCACATGAGCTCGCCGCTATCCGTGTCATAGGCGGCGAGATAGCCGCGCACGCCCAGTTCCGCGCCTGAATTGCCGATGATCACTTTGCCGCGTACCACGCGCGGAGCCATGGTGATCGTATAAGGCTTGGCCTGATCGACGGTGACAACGTCCCACAATTTCCCGCCCGTGGCCGCGTCGATCGCGATCAGCCGTCCGTCGATCGTGCCGACGAAGACCTTGCCTTCCCACACGGCGACCCCGCGATTGACCACGTCGCAGCAGGCATGCGCGCCTTTTGCGCCATCGACTTCCGGATCGAAGCGCCACAGCACCTCGCCGGTGGCGGCATTCACTGCCAGAACCTTCGACCAGGCGGTGGAGACGTACATCACTCCGTCGACGACGATCGGGGTCGCTTCCTGTCCGCGACTGGTATCGAGCTCGACCGCGAAGGCGAGGCCAAGATCGCCGACATTTTCGGTGCTGACTTGCTCCAGAGGACTGTAGCGCTGCTCTTCGTAAGTGCGGCCATAGGCCAGCCAGTTATCGGCATCGCTTTCGGCCGCGAGCATCCGCGCTTCGTCGACCGCCCCGGCGCCTTGATCTCCAAAGCCTGCAGGGATATCGCAGGCCGACAGCGTTAGCGCGCAAGCGGTTGCGGCCAGCCAATTCCTGATCATGTGCACCTCTCTCCCCGCGGCCTCTTGCGAGCCGTGGGGTGAGAATAGCCAAACCGTACAATGCGGCAAGCGGTAGCGGAACAGTATCAATGTCATTGCGAGGAACCGCAGGTTCCGAAGCAATCCAGGAAGCGCGCGGTTCTGGATTGCTTCGCTTCGCTCGCAATGACGAGCAATTTCAGGTCAGCACAGATCCGGCGGGGTCGCGGCCTCCTTCAGCAGTGCAATCGCCTCATTTGTCGGCAGAACCTTCTGCTGCTGCTCGCCCAGCGTACGCAGCGCCACGGTGCCTTCTTCCGCCTCGCGCTTGCCGACCACCAGCAGGTGCGGAACCTTTGCTACCGAATGCTCGCGCACCTTGTAGTTGATCTTCTCGTTGCGCAGATCGGCCTCCACACGAATGCCCGCTGCCTTCAGCTGCGCGACCACTTCATTGGCATAGTGGTCCGCATCGGACACGATCGTTGCCACGACTGCCTGAACCGGCGCGAGCCAGACCGGCAACCTGCCGGCATAATGCTCGACGAGGATTCCGATGAAGCGCTCATAGGAACCGAAGATAGCGCGGTGCAGCATCACCGGGCGGTGCTTCTCGCCGTCCTCGCCGATATAGGTCGCATCGAGCCGGTCGGGCAGCACGCGGTCGGACTGGATCGTGCCGACCTGCCAGGTGCGACCGATCGCGTCGGTCAGGTGCCATTCGAGCTTCGGCGCGTAGAAGGCCCCTTCGCCGGGCAGTTCCCCCCAGCCATATTCCTCCGTCGCGAGGCCGGCTTCGGCCACCGCCTTGCGCAGCTCATTCTCAGCCTTGTCCCACATCTCGTCCGTGCCGAAGCGCGTTTCCGGGCGCAGGGCGAGCTTGACCGAATAGGTGAAGCCGAAGTGGCGATAGACCCGGTCGGCCAGCTCGCAGAATTTGCGCACTTCGGACACGATCTGGTCCTCGGTGCAGAAAATATGCGCGTCGTCCTGGGTGAACTGGCGCACGCGCATCAGCCCATGCAGCGCGCCATGCGGCTCGTTGCGGTGGCAACAGCCATTTTCGTACATGCGCAGCGGCAGGTCGCGGTAGGAAGTGATGCCCTGCTTGAACACCAGCACATGAGCCGGGCAATTCATGGGCTTTAGCGCCATCCAGTCGCCCTCGCCCGAGATCACCGGACCTTCGTCGGAGATGTTGGGCACCTCGTCGGGCACGACGAACATGTTCTCGCGATACTTGCCCCAGTGGCCGCTCTTCTCCCACTGGCGGGCGTCGATCACCTGCGGCGTCTTCACCTCGACATAGCCCCCGCCGTCTATGGCGCGGCGCATATAGGCCTCCAGCTCGCGCCAGATCATGTAGCCATTGGGGTGCCAGAAGACCGATCCGTGCGCCTCTTCCTGCAAA
>DASWIR010000168.1:0-4493 GCA_036397575.1 Alteraurantiacibacter sp.
ACCGATGTGGACACCAAAGCCGAAGATGCGCTGGAGGCCGGGCACGGCGTTTGCCAGGACCATGCGCACGTCTTCATTGCGGCGGCGCGGCTGCTTGGCTATCCGGCGCGGTATGCCGGCGGATACCTGATGATGAATGACCGGGTCCAGCAGGACGCAGGCCATGCCTGGGCCGAAGTGCATGTCGAACGGCTTGGCTGGGTCGGCTTCGATGTATCCAACGCGATCTCGCCGGACAGCCGATACGTTCGCGTGGCGACAGGCCTTGACTACAGCGAAGCGGCGCCTGTTTCTGGCATGCGGTTCGGGGCCGCCAGCGAATCGCTGGATGTATCGATCCAGGTTCAACAACAATAAGAAAGCCGCGTGGGCGGTTCCTCCAAATGACTTATTGCGTCGGTCTCAAACTCAATCGCGGCCTTGTCTTCATGTCGGACACGCGCACCAATGCGGGTGTCGACAACATTTCCCGGTTCCGCAAACTGTTCACCTGGTCTGTGCCGGGAGAGCGCGTGCTCGTGCTGATGACGGCCGGCAATCTTGCGACCACCCAGTCGGTCGTCAGCCTTCTGGAAGAGCGCACCAAGACCCCGTCGGAGCGCCGTCCCTCCATCCTTGAATTGCCGACGATGTTCCAGATCGCACGGCATGTCGGCGAAACGTTGCGAGACATCATTCAGTTGAATGCCGCAACCGGGCAGAAAGCCGACTCGACCTTCAACTCCACGATCATTCTCGGCGGCCAGGTCAAGGGCATGGAACCGCGGATGTTCTTAATCTATCCGGAAGGTAATTTCATCGAGGCGAGCGACGACACGCCCTTTTTCCAGATCGGCGAGACCAAGTACGGCCGGCCAATTCTAGTGCGGGCCTACGACCCTGCGATGAGTTTCGAAGATGCCGCCAAGCTGCTGCTCGTGTCGTTTGACTCGACCATCAAGGCGAACCTGTCCGTCGGCTTGCCTCTGGACCTGCAGGTGATCGACAAGGACGCACTGCGTCTCGGGCTTTCCAAACGCATTGAAGGCGACGATCCCTATTACCAGACAATTTCGAATGGGTGGGGGGAGGCGCTGAAGAAGGCGTTCGATTCACTGCCCGGGTTCTCGTTCTGACAACCCTTGTTCGACAAGGTCAGTATAGCTGCCGGCCCAGCCCCAAGGAGACTATTGCATGCTGAAATACCTTGCTGCCATCCTTGCGGGCAGCTGTCTTGCCGCGCCTTCGTGGGCGGAAGCTGTCGAATGGGCGGGCGAGGGCTCAGTCAGCGCAGGCGTCACGTCCGGCAATACGGACACCAGCGATGTCGGCATCGGCCTCAAGTTCAGCCGGGAATCGCAGCTCTGGCGGATGAAGGGTGTGTTGCTGGCAGACTATGGCACCAAGGACGGTGTCCGCTCGAAAGACCGCGTCTTTGCCTCCGGGCAAGGCGACCGGACGCTGAGCGAGCACGTGTTCGTCTTTGGACGCGTTTCCCATGAGCGGGATGACTTTTCGGGCTTCAACAGCCGCAGCTTCCTGGGCGGCGGCGCCGGCTGGCAGGTTTTCGATACCGACGCCGCGAAGTGGTCTCTCGAAGGCGGGCCGGGCCTCAAGATCGACGAGGTGAAGGCATCCGAACTGACCGTGCCCGGCAGTCCGCCGGTGCCCGTGCCGGAGCGTACGGATGAATCGGTGTCGGTGATCGCCGCTTCGCGCATGAATTTCGCCCTCAACGAACAGGTCAGCGTCGGCAACGATACCAGCCTGCTCTACGCCGACACATCCACCCAGGTTTCCAATCAGGCGACGCTGACGGCGGAGTTGACCAAGGGCCTGTCGGCCCGGTTTTCATTCGAAGTACGCCACGACACGCATCCGCAGAGCGATTTCGAGAAAACCGATACGGCAACACGCATGTCGCTTGTCTACGCATTCGGCGGCTGAACGTTCGGCCAGGGGGTGCGGGGGCGGCAGCCGGTGGTCTCGCCTTGGTCCGAATTGTCAGTTCCCGTAGCGCTCCTGCTCTGCCGGCAGGCTGAAGACAACAGCGGCGTTCCCGAACGGCGCGCGGTAGCGTTCCAGCCGCTCGCCCGTGATCGTGCGCAGGCCCATCACGGGCTCCAGCACGATAAAGGTATCTCCCTCATAGCCGGCGACGAGAAGATAGTGGTTAAGCATGGCGCGGTCGAGACGTTCAGACAGCCAGGCTGTACGTGAGGTCACGAACCCGGACGGAATACCGAGCACCGGAACATTGGCGCCCGGCAGTTGCCACGTCTGTACGTAAACGGACGGTACTTCAACAGGGACCAGTACCGGCCGGCCCGCTTCAAGCTCGCTGATCAGCCCTTCCGCCGGCAGACGGATGGCACTCGCCAGAAGGCCGTGGCCTGCGGCGAGCCGCGTAAGCTCGGCCATCGAATAACCGTTCGCGGTGTCTTTCGGCGGACTTGAATCGAAAAGCGCTTCGCCGCTCACCGAGTTTGCGCCGCGCCAGTAGTTGATCACGCTGGCCAGTACATGTGCGCCGCAGGCCGCACCATTCACCTGCCGGTCATGTGCGACGGGCAGGAGCAGCGCGTTCGGCGGATCGACCTCGGCGCGAAGGAACTCAAAACTGTTGCGTCCGGACTGCGTGGCAAACGTCGCCGGATCCGGCGCGGGATGTATGGCGCAGGCACCCAGTCCGAGTGCCAGCGCCATACCGGTTATGCGCCGCATCATTCAGATCGCTGACGCAACCACCACCACGAGCACGACCAGACCGATAATGGCCAGGATGTTCGTGTTTGAAAGGCCTGCATTGTAGGCTTCAGCCTCTTCCGGTGTTAGAAGCTGCACCTGGTAGCCCTGCTCCTGATAGGACTGGACGGTGGCTGCCTCTTCGGAGGTAAGTCCGTAGCGCTGCAGGTCATCTGCACTGAAAGTCTGTGGTTGGACACTCCGGAAAGGCGAGGCAGGAGCCTCGGCCAATGCGACGGGTGCGGCGACCTGCGCCATGACGAGGCTCAGAGCCAGTGCGACTTTGATAGGGAGTTTCATGGGCGTTCCTCTGCAATAGTTGAACACATTACAGTCCTGAGCAGTTCCCAGCAGCCAGACGGCTGATGGTACCGAACTGGATTGTACCCCATTCGGCGGGGTCCTGTAATAAATGCGCCGGATCGGAGCGAGTTCCCTGAAATCAGACGAAATGCTTCGAAAGTTTCAGGCCTTGCCCCTGAAAATTAGAGCCTCAATGGGCCGGGCGAGCGCCGAGGTAATGATTGCAAAACCAACTGAAAGCATGCGCGCCTGACCCGAAATCAAAAGGCGCATTGCAGGTTTTGCCAAGAGGTTAAGGTATGGTAAATTTTCCTTTACGCCACTTGGAAAAGAGTTTCTAGTTTACGGGGCACTGGCCGCGAACAGGGGACGCACGCCATGCAGAAAGAACGAGGAATCCGGGAATTTTCGCGTCTGCTTGGCGCGAGCATGCTGGCGGTGTTTTTTGTATCCGCAGCAGCGGCCCAGACGGAGTGGGCGGCTCGCTGTTCGGATATGTCCAGCATCGGAACGGCCGCATCCGAAATTGCAGACCATTGCGAAGCCATCGCAACGGATCAGTTCAGCTATAGTCTGAACGGCGCGCAGAAGGCCTTGGCCTTCTACCATGCAGCCGATGCGAACCTTACCCTTGGAAGCGCGGGCGATACTGAACGGCTGAAGCGGTCGGCGGGTCAGATCGATGCATCCTTGTCGCAGCTTCCGAATTTTTCGCCGTTCTTTTCCCAGAACCCGTATGATCCGGGCGCTGAGCAAAACAAGAAGGCCTGCAAGGGAAGCCGGAAGTCGAAGGCGTGCAAGGCCCGCGCGGCGCAGTGGCAAGCGTCAGCGGACCGTGTCCAGTATGACCGCGCCGTCCTGAAAGCCAGGGCATACAAGGCGCTGGCTGCGGCGCTCGACAGCAACCCGGCTGCGGGATTCAATGCCCCATGTTCCAGCAAGTCGACCTGCCTGGAATCCGCGCTTGCCTTCCTCGCAGGTCAGTCGGCGGTTATCGATCCGTACGAAGCCAAAGTCGGAGGAACGAGCAAGCCGGAAGGCCCTGAAGTCGCCAGATTCAATATCCTGCGGGCAGACTTGCTGGAGTTCCGGGGGCGGCCGGCAGACCGGTCGGAAGCACTCAGCATCTACGAGGATATCGCGATCCGGGGGGCGACGGGCGCTGAGCGCGACCTTGCACAGGATAAGGTTGAAGCGCTGGCCCTGAAGCTGGGGGATGAAGCTTTTGCCGGATCTGGAGCGGGCCAGTCCGGCGTGCAGGGATTGAACGATGCGGGCCGGTATTACCAACGCGCGCTGTTGGCGAATCCGGACAGTTATCTGGCGGCCAAGGGCAAGGCATCGACATTGCAGGCGCTGGCCGGCCTGTCCAGCTTTCCGGCATCTGAACGGCGCAGCTACTATCGCCAGGCTGAAGCGGCGTGGGCGCAGGCGGCCAGCCTCGCGGGCGGCGGCGACCGCGCCGA
>DASWIR010000169.1:0-2730 GCA_036397575.1 Alteraurantiacibacter sp.
GCCTACGCGCCCTCGCAGCTGGTAAAGCTGGGCGAGGCCGAAGCGGTCCGCGCGGTGGATTATGATCGTGTTGGCGCTGGGAATATCGAGTCCGCTTTCGACGATGGTGGTCGAAAGCAGCACATCGTATTTCTTCTCGTAGAAAGCGCTCATCCGCTCTTCCACCTCGCTGGCGGCCATCTGCCCGTGGGCGGTCACGGATTTTACTTCCGGCAGATGTTTATGCAGCCAGTCTGCGACTGCCTCCATGTCGGAGATGCGCGGTACGACTATGAAGCTCTGTCCGCCCCTATGATGCTCGCGCAGCAGCGCCTCGCGGATCACCATGTCGTCCCATTCCATCACGTAGGTCCGCACGGCCAGGCGGTCGACCGGCGGGGTCTGGATGGTGGAAAGTTCGCGCAGGCCCGACATCGCCATCTGCAGCGTGCGCGGGATCGGTGTTGCGGTGAGCGTCAGCACGTGGACGTCGGCGCGCAATTGCTTGAGCCTCTCCTTGTGAGTGACGCCGAAGCGTTGCTCTTCATCCACGATGACGAGGCCCAGGCGCTTGAACTTCGTGGTCTTGGACAGAATCGCGTGCGTACCAATGACGATATCCATCGTTCCGTCGGTCAGCGCCGCACGCGTCTCGCTCGTTTCCTTCGCCGGTACGAGGCGGCTGAGGCGGCCTATGCGGATAGGGAAGCCGGCGAAGCGTTCGGTGAAGCTCTGGTAATGCTGCCGCGCAAGCAATGTCGTGGGCGCGACAACCGCGACTTGTTGCCCGTTCATCGCCGCGACGAAGGCGGCGCGCAGTGCAACCTCGGTCTTGCCGAAGCCGACATCGCCGCAGATCAGCCGGTCCATCGGCTTGCCTTCGGACAGGTCTTTCAGAACGTCCTCGATCGCCCGGTCCTGATCGTCGGTTTCTTCCCACGGGAAGCGCTCGGCGAACTGGTTGTACGATGCCTCCTCCGCAGGCAGCACCGGCGCTTTCTTAAGCGCTCGCTCGGCGGCGGTCCGGATCAGCTCATTGGCGATCTCGCGGATCCGGTCTTTCAGCCGCGCGCGGCGCTTCTGCCAGCCCTCGCCGCTCAGCCGGTCGAGCGGGACCGCTACGTCGGACGAGCCGTAGCGTGTCAGGACGTCGATATTCTCGACAGGGATATAAAGCTTGTCGCCGCCCGCATATTCCAGCCGTACGCAATCGTGCTGGCTCTTGCCGACCGTGATCGGTTCCAGCCCGATATATTTGCCGATGCCGTGCTCCATATGCACGACCAGATCGCCGCGATTGAGCGCCGAAAGCTCGGCGAGGAAAGCTTCGGAATCCTTCCTGCGCTTGCGTCGGCGCACGAGCCGGTCGCCAAGCAGGTCCTGCTCGGTAACAAGCTCGAGGTCTTCGTTGGCGAAACCGGTATCGAGGGGCAGCACCATGGCGACCGGGGCGCCCTTGGCGGAAAGGCCCAGCGCCTCCTGCCAGCTATCGGCCAGTTTCAGTTCGGTCCCGGCCTCGGCCAGAATCGAGGATATCCGGCTGCGCGAACCGGTCGAATATGCGGCTAGCAGGGGACGGCGGCCATCCTTGCCGATCCGCGCTAGGTGTTTCGCCGCGGCCTCATAGATGTTGACAGCCTGGGCGCGTTCCGGGGCGAAATCGTGCGAGGATTTGAAGCCGAAGTCGATCGATGTCGTTGTTTCCGGTTCGGCGAAGATCACCGCACGGTGGACCGGGCCTTCCTGCAGCGCCGCGGCGAACTCCTCGCGTGCGAGGTATAGCGCGTCGGTTGCCAGCGGACGGTAAGAACCTGCCGCCAGCCCGGCGGTTTCCAGGCGCTGGCGATGATAGTCCTCGATATCGGTGTGCCGTTCCGCTGCTGCCTGCATGGCAGTAGCGTCGATCACCATCACATCGTCCGCGGAAAGATGGTCGAAAATCGTATCGAGGCGCTCTTCGAACAGCGGCAGCCAATGCTCCATCCCCGCGAGCCGCCTGCCGTCGCTGACTGCCTGGTAGAGCGGGTCGCCGGTCGCTGTGGCACCGAACATTTCGCGGTAGCGCGTGCGAAAGCGCTTGATCGTTTCCTCGTCGAGCAGCGCTTCACTTGCCGGGAGCAGCAGGTGGGATTCTAGGGTGCCGGTGGTGCGCTGCGTGTTCGGGTCGAAAATGCGCAGGCTTTCGAGTTCGTCGCCGAAGAAGTCGAGTCGAAGCCCGGCTTCGAGGCTGGACGGGTAAATGTCGAAGATCGAACCGCGCACCGCGAACTCGCCGGCATCGATCACCGTATCGGTGCGCGCATAACCCTGCCGCTGGAGCAGCGCGGCGAGACTCTTGTGGCCGATCTCGACGCCGGGTTTCAGTTCGCGCACGGACTCGCGGATGCGGAAGGGCGTGAGCACGCGCTGGAGCACGGCATTGACCGTGGTGACGAGCAATTGCGAGCCCTTTGCGCTCGCCTGCAGCCGATGCAATGCGGAAAGCCGCCGCGCACCAACCGAAAGGGCCGGGCTGGCCCGGTCGTATGGCAGGCTGTCCCAGGCGGGGAACTCGATCACTTCCAGTTCGGGCACAAAGAACTGCGCCGCATCCGAGACCCCGCGCATTGCCGCCTCGTCGGGCGCGATGAAGACTGCGCGGCCTTTCGCCGCCCGCGCAAGGTCCGCCATCACCAGCGGCTGCGCGCCGCGCGCGATCGAGGCCAGCGTCAGCGGCTCTTTGGCGGAGAGGATGCGGGATATATCGGGCAT
>DASWIR010000170.1:0-1580 GCA_036397575.1 Alteraurantiacibacter sp.
CACCACGGCGTAGGCGAGCCCGCCGCGCACCCGGCCGAACAGCTGGCCGACGGTGTCGAGCAGTTCCTCGGCCATGCCGCTGCGCTCCAGCACCAGCCCCATGAAAGTGAAGAAGGGGATCGCGAGCAGCGTCGGGTTGGAGATGATGCCGTACACGCGTTCGGGCAGCGCCTGCATGAGACTGAAATCGAAAAATCCCGACTGGATGCCGATGAAGGCGAATAGCAATCCGTTGGCCGCGAGCGCGAACGCTACCGGATAACCGAGCAGCAGGAACAGCACCAGCCCGGCGAACATGAGCGGCGCCATCACCGCGAAGGTCGCTCCGCTCATCCCTGAGCTCTCGCGAGGCTTATTATGACAAGACGAACGAGCGGAGCGAGTAGGGCTCCATTATCGCATCCATGCATGGCACTCATACCACTTCCTCCTGCGGTTGCTCGTGCGACAGCTTTCCTTCCCCGCGCAGGAAGGCGATGCGTTTGATGATCTC
Source organism: Alteraurantiacibacter sp. (assembly GCA_036397575.1). GTDB lineage: Bacteria > Pseudomonadota > Alphaproteobacteria > Sphingomonadales > Sphingomonadaceae > DASWIR01. The sequence goes on from DASWIR010000170.1 coordinate 494, forward strand.
GGCTACACCCTGAAGTCCCAGCAGCGCAAACCCGAGCGGTATGAGCAAACGCACCGGCCAGCGGATCAGTCCGCCGGCGTCGGGCGAGGTCTCGCCGCTCGCGAAGGAATCCACGAAGCCGGGCCAGGCCAGCCACACGATGAGCCCGCACAACGGCAGCAGGAACAGCAGCGTCCCCAGCAGATCAATCCAGGCCTGAGTGCGCGCTTCGAGGCGCCCGTAAATCACGTCGATGCGCACATGGCCGTTGTGCTTCAGGGTGTAACCGGCCGCGAGCAGGATGATGCCGCCGAACAGATACCACTGGATTTCCAGCCAGGCGTTCGACGAGCGCCCCAGCCCGTAACGCGCCAGCGCATTAAGCGCCGAGATCAGCGTCGCCGCGCCGACCAGCCACAGCACCGCGCGCCCGACGTACTCGTTGGCGGTGTCGATGGTCTTGGCGATGGCGAGCCAGAATTTCATATGTCGTTGTTGTTCGTATGTCCGGCGAAGATTACCGGTAATATAGCGTGGCGACAAAATTTCCCGGAACGCTGGACCGTCATCGCGGCAATACCTTACAGTTGTTTCCCATGCGTTTCGTGTTCCGCCTGTTTCTGCTGTTGCTGATCCTGACACCGCTGGCCCTGGCCGCGCTGGTCTGGTTCTCGCTGTCTCCGCGCCCGGCCGTTGCCTTGCAGGTGGAAGCGTCGCACGCGGACATCGAGCGCGCCAAACAGGTGCTCAAGATGAATGACCCGCGCAGTTTCCCGCCGGGTACCGAGCACACCGTCCGCATGTCTGAACGCGACATCGTTCTGTCGCTGAATTATCTGGTGCGCAAGCTGGCCCGTGGCGCTGTCCAGGCGTCGGCGCAGGCGGATCGTCTGGAGCTGGCGGGCACGGTGGATCTGCCGCTGATTTCAGCCCGACCCTATCTGAATATCGCCGCACGCATCGAAGCCGAGAACGGCGTTCCCCGCGTCAGCCGGCTGCGCATCGGCTCGGTACCGGTCCCGGCGTTTGTCGCCGCTTGGGCGCTCGAGCGGGTGATGCAGGGATTCAATCTCACGCAGGAATACCGGCTGGCCGGTGACATGATCCG
>DASWIR010000171.1:0-4266 GCA_036397575.1 Alteraurantiacibacter sp.
GTCGTCGGTACGCTCAGCGTCAGCTTCTAAGCGACGGACTGCTTAGCAAACTGGGGCCCGCGCCGGTTCGCCGGCTCGGGCCCTTCTTGCGTCCGGGGAAGAATCGGGCGCGAGATCCAGCAAGTGCGATCAGGTGAGATAGAAATCCACCGTCGTCACGACGCGGACCTTCTTGAAAGGTGTGTCCGACACGCCCCATCCTTCTCCGCCGTCGCCATCGCGCGCTTCTATCGAGAAATAGCCCTGTGTGGCCTGCTTGATCGAGCCTACGCCGGCACCGCTATCTTTGGCGAACTGTTCAGCCGAGGCGCGCGCGTCCTTGGTGGCTGCTGCAACCATTTCCGGCTTGATGTCATTGAGCCCGGTGAAGGAGTAGGACATGCCCGATCCTTCCTCCAGCGCGACGCCTCGCCGTACCAGCTCGAACTGACGGCGCACCGCCTGTTGTGCGCGTTCGATATCGCCCGAGCGCAGGGTCATACGCTGGCGTACCGTGAAAGTCGGGAAGCTGTTATTCGTGTACTGCGATACATTGACTCCGGTCGGCTGAAGCGCGTCCTCGGGAAAGCCAAGCTCGCCGAAAAAGGCGCGAATCGCCGCGCTGTCCCGATCGATATCGGACTGGGCGCTGGCAAGATCCGAAGCCGCTGCCGAATAGGCGATGGTCCAGGTTGCCAGGTCGGCGGTCACTTCCCTTTCGGCAAGGCCGCGCACCGTGACGGACCGGTCGGCATGGCGCGCCCGGGTCAGGCCGTCGCCGAGTAAATATCCGCCGATGATCAGGCCCGCGGTCAGTATCGCGGAACTGGCGAGCAGGACCTGTCCGCGAGAATTTTTCCAGAATGCCGGCGCTTCCGCTCCGCTATCGGTGCTGGTATCGCTCATCTCCCTGATCCTTTCATGGTGTGAATCGGATTTCCAATCTTGGGAAAGCTACGATGAACCGTGTTTGAATGTCGACGAATGGAGTAAGCGCGAATGGTCAAATATCTCCACAGCATGATCCGCGTGGCCGATCCCGATGCGACGGCAGGCTTTTTCAAGCTGCTGGGCCTGGAGGAGGTCCGTCGCATGGAGAGCGAAAAGGGTCGCTTCACGCTCATCTTCCTCGCTGCGCCGGGACAGGAGGGTGTCCCCGAAGTCGAGCTGACCTATAACTGGCCGCCCGAGGACGGCAGCGCGCCTGAAGTCTACGATGGTGGGCGTAATTTCGGTCATCTCGCGTACCGCGTCGAGAATATCTATGAGACCTGTCAGCGACTGATGGACAATGGCGTGACGATCAACCGCCCGCCGCGTGACGGCCATATGGCCTTCGTCAAGACACCTGACGGCATTTCCATCGAACTTCTTCAGGACGGCCATCTCGACCCGGCCGAGCCCTGGGCCAGCATGGAGAATGTCGGAAGTTGGTAGGACGGGCTCAGACCATGGTCTTGCCGGCTTCCTCGGGGTGCTTTGTGGTCATCCGCAGCACGGTATAGCCGAGCACTGCAGAGAAGAACGATCCGGTAAGAATGCCGATCTTCGCCTCGTCGATCAGCAAGCGATAGCCGGGGAATGCCAGCTCGCCGATGAAAAGCGACATGGTGAAGCCGATGCCGCACAGGATGGAAACGCCCCAGATCTCGGGCCAGGTTGCATGGTCCGGCCGGCGAGCGATACCCAGCTTGTCGGCGATGACGATGATCCCGAAAATGCCCGCTTGCTTGCCAAGAAACAGGCCGGCGCCGACGGCGAGCGGCAGCGGCGCGAGCAGACCGTCCAGCCCTAGATCCGACACGTCCACTCCTGCATTGGCGAAGCCGAATAGCGGCACAATCAGGAAGGCGTTCCAGCCGACGAGGCCATGCTCCAGATTCTCGAGCAGGCTGTTTCCGTCGCGGCGGCGCATTGGCACCATCAGCGCCGCGACCACCCCTGCGATTGTGGCATGGACGCCCGAATTGAGGACACAGTACCACAGGACCACGGCCATCAGCACATAGGGCCAGATCCGGTCCACTCGCATCCTGTTCATAGCCAGCATGATGCCGAGGACCGTCAGCGATCCGATCAGCCAGGCGAGCTCGATATTGGCGGTATAAAAGACTGCGATAATGGCGACGGCGCCGATATCGTCGACGATCGCCACGGTCAGCAGGAACACGCGCAAGGATGGCGGCACGCGGCTTCCAAGCAGGCCAATCACGCCCATGGCAAAGGCAATATCGGTTGCGGCGGGAATCGCCCATCCGCGATCCAGGTTGGGTTCCCCGCCCGCGAGCAGTAAATAGACCGCGGCGGGTGCGGCCATGCCGGCCGCCGCTGCCAGCACCGGCAGCCGCCGCTGTGCGGGATCGGCTAAGTTGCCGGCAATGAGCTCGCGCTTTACCTCCAGCCCGACGACGAAGAAGAAGATCGCCATCATCCCATCATTGATCCACAGATGCAGCGTGTTGAGTTTGGCGATCGGCGTCCAGGCGAGAATGCCGTGGAACAGGTCGTGATAGGTATGGCTTAGCGCCGAATTGGCCACAGCCAGCGCGGCAATCGCCACGCAGATCAATAGGATGCCTTCGCGCGCGTCGCTGACGAACAGCGCTTTGAACGGCCGGATTACGGGGGCAAGGCTGAAACGCGTCGTCGACATCGGGTTTTCCAATTGGCCAATCCCCCCGGACAATCAAGCCTTGTGTGCTCGGATCTATCTGAGATTGCGTATTCTCTCCGCTCGCGATAGCGTGCCCGCCGACAGGGGGGCGTTTCGACATCGGCCAGATCGGCCGTGCTGTCTGCCCGTAGTGGGGACGGGCTTTGACTGCAGGCTATTCGGCACTTGAGTGGCTGGCCATGCTTGAGCATGAATTGCTGCTCTTTGTCGGCATATTCTTCCTTGTCGGCGCTGCGGACGAGCTGGCAGTCGATTTCGCGTGGATCTGGCTCAGGCTGACCGGGCAGGGCAAGACGCCGGTTGTCGAACGCCGTCAGGTTTCGAGTGAGCCGCTGGCGGGCCCTGCAGCTGTCCTCATACCTGCATGGCAGGAAGAGGATGTGATTGCCGATACGATCAGGCATCTGCTCGCCGCCTGGCCGCAAGAGCAGCTTCGGCTCTATGTCGGCTGCTATCGCAACGATCGCCCCTCTGCCGAAGCCATCATTGCGGGGATCGGCGGCGATTCACGGGCGCGAATGATCGTGCATGACCGTGATGGACCCAGCACCAAAGCCGATTGTCTCAACAGGATATATGCGGCGCTGCTGGAGGATGAAGCACGCCATGGTTTTCGTGCACGGATGATCCTCCTGCACGATGCGGAAGATCTGGTCGATCCGGCGGCGCTCTCGCTTCTCGACCAGGCGATGGGCGACGCCGATTTCGTGCAGCTGCCGGTTCTGCCTCTGGTGCAGCGGCGCTCGCGGTGGGTTGCTGGCCATTATTGCGAGGAATTCGCCGAGGCGCATGGCAAGGCGATGGTTGTGCGGGGCCGCTTGTCCGCCGGGCTGCCGGCTGCGGGAGTCGGCTGCGCCTTTTCCGGCGACTTGCTGGACGAAATGGCCCGCAAGTTCGGCGGCGGTAGCGAACCCTTCTCGCCTGAATGTCTGACCGAGGATTACGAGCTGGGTCTACGCGTTCGTCTGCTTGGTCGCCGGTCGACGTTCCTGCGCGTACGTGGCGACGATGGCCGGCTGGTGGCGACGCGAGCCTGTTTCCCCCACCAGCTGGGCGCGGCGATACGGCAGAAGACCCGCTGGATTTACGGCATCGCATTCCAGGGTTGGGAGCGGCTGGGCTGGGCGGGGCGTGGCTCGGAAATGTGGATGCGGCTGCGCGACCGGCGCGGCCCGTTCAACGCATTCGTGCTGGCAGTCGCCTATTTGCTGGTCGTGGTAGCAGGTGCGCTCTACCTGCTTGAGTGGGCCGGCTATCCGCGGCCTTGGCCATTCGATCCGCTGGTCAAGCTGCTGATAACGATCAACCTCCTCTGCTTCGTCTGGCGCGTCGCGATGCGCGTGGGTTTCACCGCACGTGAATATGGCTGGGGTGAGGGAATCCGGGCAGTGCTGCGGATCCCTGTCGCCAATATCATCGCGATCATGGCCGGACGGCGGGCCCTGTTCGCTTATCTACGCTCACTGGCGGGCGAGATGCCGGCCTGGGACAAGACCAGGCATAGTGCGCATCCTGAACTTCCGATCGAACAGCGCGGCGTGCCGGCAGGAACGGTGGGGCAATGAACCGCGGTATGGCCTTTCGCGGGCAGCCCTTGCTCCTGTTTATCGGCG
>DASWIR010000172.1:0-6590 GCA_036397575.1 Alteraurantiacibacter sp.
ACTTCGTCCCCTTCGAACTCGGTGTGTTCATAGTCCGCATAGCCGAGCCGCACGCGGACCGATTCAAGGAAGCCTCCGCCGGTTTCCAGCTCTCCGCGAAGGTCGCCTCGCCATTGCTTCATCCCGATGGTTACCGGGGCGTCGCCATGGCCTTCTTCTTCCTCGTGATCTTCGGCTTCCTCGTCGTGATCGCCTTCCTCTTCCTCTTCGCCATGATGATGCTCGGCGCCCGGCCGGGCCGGAACGCCATAGCCGCTATCGTAATAGCCGACGGAAACACCCAGGCTGCCCCCATCGCCGATCCAGGCAAGTCCGCCGCCGAGAGTGTAGGTTTCCGAACCGCTATTGGGAACGCGGCCGTGCAGTTCCGCCAGTTCCAGCGCCTCTTCCGCCTCTTCGAGATGTCCTTCCTCGAATTCCTCTTCGGCTATCTCGAGCTGTTCGGCGCGCAATTCGGGCGAGAGCACATATCCGCCGACCCTGAGATCCTCGGAATGACGATAGCTGCCGTCGAAATGGGCCACGACATTGGGCGACAGCGCGAAGTCGACGGATGCGCCGATGCTCGCATCCTCTGCCGCGCTGCCAAAACCGGCCAGCGCATCCACATGCATGGCGTTTTCGGGAACGCTGCGCGGGATGCGCCGATCGATGACGTTGACCGCACCGCCAATCGCCTGACTGCCGAACAGCAGTACGGCCGGGCCGCGCAATATCTCGATGCGTTCGGCGGTCAGCGGATCGATCGCCACGCCGTGATCGGCGGAAGTGTTCGATACGTCGAGCGAACCCAGCCCGTCCGTGAGCACACGGATTCGTTCGCCCTGGAAACCGCGCAAAACCGGCCGGGAAGCACCCGGACTGAATGATGTGGCCGACACGCCGGGCTGGCTCGTCAAAGAGTCGCCGATCTGCCCGCGCGTTTCACGGACAAGATCGTCGCCGGCGAGGACCGACTGTCCGCTGACCACGTCGAGGCGTCCGACAAAATCCGCGGTCACCACGATATCGCGCGAGGTCTCACCGTGAACGGAAGATCGTTCCGGTTTGGCTTCGGTGCCCTCCTGGGCCAGCGCTGGAGTGGCAAGGATACTGGTGGCGAGGAACAGGGATTTGAGACGCTTCACTTTGGCACTCCTTAGGTTCGCAGCGCCCCATAGTATAGATGATATACCATATCAAACTCGGATTGAGCCGGATGGCTTGCCGGCGCCATTTTTGTTCAGCCTGTCGCCCTCTTGCCAATCGGGCTTGGGCGCGGGGTGCGGGGAACGGGATCCGGGCATTGCCTGCCGACAGGTTAGGTTGTTATTGCGAAGCATTCGCAATTATGATGTATGGGCCCGATGTTTCATGACACTCAGTTCACAGCCGGAGGGCGGGTGCCCGACACCGTACTCGTCGATGTAGTGCGCTGCTGGAGGGCAGCCCGCGCGAAGGGATATCCGGTGCAGCCGGAGTTGCATGCCCTGTTGGGCCCCGCCGGCTACGACATGCTTGCGCCCGCGTTCGATAGCCTGCTGCAGCTATGCGAAAGCTGGCTCGATTCCGAGACTTGCGCCGGTTGCCCGCTTGCCACGCCGGATGGCGAGCATCTGCTTTGCCGGTTGCTTAAGGATCCCATGCTCCTCGACAGGATCGGCCCATGTCATGCCAGCGAAGGCATTTCATGCGCTCTTGCCTGCGCGCTGCGTTCAGTGAACTTCCTGGTCGGGAAGGCCATGCGCCCATAATGAGTTTAAGGCCTAGTTCTCGCCATTCAGCGCTTGCAAGGCTTTGCTCAGCAGAAGGCTCGTCTCCGGGTCCGAACGTATCAACCGGTGGACCTTGTCGATAACGCCCTGGAACTTCGGATCGTTGCCGATTGTCTCGCCCATTTCCTCGATCAGCAGCATGCGCAAGAGGGCGCGTTCGATATCGTCTTGCGGCAGGTTTCGAAGTGCGGCGAGGGCCTCTACCCGGTTTCCTGCATTCTCCCGGCCGGCCGATTTCTCCGTGCGGTTCTTGCCGCGGACCTCCTTCCGGGTGGCAACTCTTTGCAGCTGCTGCCGCAGCAGCAGTACGATCTGGTCCGATTGGGTGATCCTGGTCACTTCGCCGCGGGCCTCAATGCTTGGTATCGCGGCCGGAAAATCCGCCTAGCAGCAGCGAGGTCGCGGACAGGCCCGCTTCATCTTCGGTATCGCCGCCATGTCCGGCTTTCATCGCCAGCTGCTCGCATTCTGCCTTCAAAAGCCTGATATCGGCGTTGAGGGGTTCGTTCTCGTCATTCTGCCGCATACCTTCTTCGAAGCGGGCGATGGCCGGTTCGAATTCGTCGCGCACGAGATGGATCATGCCCTCGATAAAGATGCGCAGGTAGTGTTGTTCGGGAAGCCGGTGCAGCGGCCCCCAGGTGGCGAGCGCGGCGTCCACTTCACCCGATGTCAGTTGGAAGAAGCCCAGCTGGTAGCGCGCAATGTGATAGTCCGGGGCAAGCTCGACGGCGCGGCTGAGCGCGGCATGCGCGGCAACCGGCTGCTTCCTTGCGGCAAGGAGCGAGCCGCGCATGAAATGCAGCCGGGGGTCTTCCGGAAATTTCTTCAACTGGTCATCCACCAGTTGCAGTTCCCCGGCATCGTTCGACTGCAAGGCTGCAACCAGTTGTTCCATAGTATCATCGTCACAAAGCGGCATGGCGGTTCCTTCAGCGAAACTTGGCAAGCTGCGAGCGGAGGCGCAGCAGGGCCTGGCGGTGGATTTGCGAAACGCGACCTTTGCTGATGCCCAGCAATTCGGCAATGACCGTAAAGCTGACATCTTTCGCATAGTGCTGTCGCAACACGAACGTCTCGCGCTCCGGCAGCGTATCGACCTGTTGCCACAGGCAGTGCTGCATTTCCCGCAGGGCAAGGCTTTCATATGCCGAAGGCGCGGCATCCGCGATTGCATCGGGATTCTGCACTCCTTCGTCGAGCATGATGCCCAGGACCAGGGTCGCGGCCAGACGGGACAGGGCTTGCAGCGGATCGTCGCCGGTGTCGTTTTGGGCGGAGTCCATCGATAGCGAACGAAGCCTGTCTCTTTCGGCTCGCCTGCGATAGCTCGCTTGCGATCCGCTTTCGCTCATCTTTGCGAGGCCGCTCGAAATCTGTCCCCGGATACGGAGCCGGGCGAAGCTCTCGAATGGCGCTCCTTTCGATGGGGCGAACCGGTCGATAGCCTGGAGCAATGCTTCGAAGGCCAGTTGCTCCAGGTCGCCAAGTTCGAAATTCGCCCGTTGGCGCCGGCGAAATTCCGCGCGTGCAAGCTGCGCTGCAAAGGGGCGGTAGTAATCGAACAGGATCTGCCGGCTTTCGCTTGTATGGCGTTCCTGGAAGGTCCGCCACAAGGCCGCCTCCCGGCGTTCCGGATGCACAAGCAGGGCTATGCCCCGCGTCAGGCGAGACCGGCCCGCCTGGGTCACCCGAAGCTCCCGAGCAGTCCCTCCATCACCAGGCTCCACCCATCTATCAGAACGAACATGAGCACCTTGATGGGCAGCGATATGGTGGCCGGAGGAACCATCATCATGCCGAGCGACAGCAGGATGCTGGCCACCACCAGATCGATCAGCAGGAATGGCAGGAGAACGACGAAGCCGATGGTGAAAGCGACGCGCAGCTCGTTCAGCATGAAAGCCGGAGTAAGCTTCAGCAGATCGACCTCTTCGGCCGTGTTCGGCAAGGGAGTATTGGAAATGGCGTAGACGGCTTCCAGATCGCTGTCGCGAGTGTGGGCCAGCATGAATTCGCGCAGCGGAGCGCCGCCTGTTTCCATGACTTCCGCGATCCCGGCGCGTCCCTCGAGGAAGGGCTGCAACGCGCCTTCGTTGATTGCGCTAAAGGTCGGGGCCATCACGAATGCCGTCATGAACAGGGCGAGGCTGGTAAGCACGGCATTGGGCGGCGTTTGGGGCATCCCGAAAGCATGCCTGACCATTGCAAGCACGATGACGATGCGCACGAAGCTGGTCATGCTGATCAGGATTGCCGGGATTATCGCCAGCACCGCGAGGAGAACTGCGATCCGCACAGCTTCGCTCGTGGCATCGGCGGCCGGTGCAGCCATCGCCGTCGCGGGGGCGGCAACGACGCCTGCCGCCGCAAGCGAAGCTAACAAGCGGGTTCTGGAGATCATCCGGCCTGCTCCGGTCGCTCCGGCGGGTTGCTATCGATGAGGCTCACGCCGGATTGGCCGACAAGCAGCAGGTAGCTTTTGCCTTGCCATTCAAGCAGGCAAACGTCGGCATGCGTGCTGATGCGCCGGGTTTCGATCACCTGGATCTTGCGTTCGGCCCGCTCGCCGCGGCCTTGAAACCAGCCGGCGGCAGATTGCGCGATTTTCCCTTGCCGATGCATCCGCAGCAGCCAGACGGCGGCGAAAGCGACGCCAATACAGAAGGCGAAAGCGAAAACGATCCGCAGCCATGGGATGCCCGGCGCGGTCGCGGTCCCGAGCGCCGCGGCAGAGGCCGGTTCGGCGGCAAGCGCGCCGGCAATCGCCACAAGAATGGCTGTCCTGAGCTGCACGTCGGCCGTCCTATCCAACCTGGGTGATGCGGACCGCGAACTTGTCGTCGATGGTCACGATCTCCCCTCGGGCGACGACGTGGCCATTGACCCTGAGGTCGATCGCTTCGTTGATTTGCCGGTCGATGGGCAAAGTGTCGCCAGCGGACAAATGCTTGAGTTCGGCGATCGTGAGCCGCGCATCGCCCAGCATTGCTTCGATCTGCACTTCGACATGATCGATGATGCGCTGGCTTGTTTCCGGTGAATTTTCCGTCTTTTCCTGTTCTTCTACCATTGATTTGCGGACCTTTCGATTTGCAGGGCAAAGCCTGTTTCCGTCATGCCGACGGACGCGGCATTTCGGCCGCACAGTTTCCCTTCCACATTGATATCCAAAGCCGCCTCTGCGTCCGTATCCAGCCGCAGAACGTCGCCCACATCGATCGCTGCCAACTCCCCGAGCGCCAGACGGTTGCTCCCAAGGCAGACGGAGATGGCGACTTCCAACCCTTCCACCGCCTGGGCACCCGGCAAGGGCGCGCTTTGCTGGCGAGGGCGGCTCGATGCCTTTCGAACCAGGCCGACGAGCACATGACCGGGCACTTCGATTACAATCTGAGTGGCGAGATCCCCCAGATGGAGCGGCAGGCCAAACTTGCGCCCGGCCCTGTATGCCTCGCTGGTGCCGCCCGGTTTTCCGAAAAGCGCCTCGAGCCGGCCAACAAGATCGTCGATCGCGGTAACGGCGACCTGGCTGATCACGAGGCGATCCCGCGGCTTTCTCATGTCGCGCTGGGACAGTTCCCGATCGAAGACGGCGGAGGCGATTCTGGTCAGAGCATCCGGCGCAAGCAGCAGGCGAAACATCGGTGAAGCGTGGTGTTCGGTCAGGCCGGCGAGATCGAGAGGGAGTGCGTCCTCCGCGCGCCAGTTGCGCGGCGCGATCAGCATGGTTCGCGCGAGCCAGTCTGTCGACCAGCCATCGATCAAAGTCAGGACATCTCGGGCCGCCAGTTCGCCGCACAGTGCGGATTCGGGCAGCCATGGCTGTGCGTCTGGCATTTATCCCTGACCCCTGATGCCGAAGAGCTGCTGGATCATATCGTTCGAGATGCTGATGACCTGCGACGAGGCCTGGAACCCGCGCTGGATCAGGATGAGGTCGCCGAATTGTGCGCCCAGATCGACATTGGACGCTTCCAACTGCCCCGACAGGATGGAACCGACCCTGCTGTCACTGGCCGCCAGATATTGCACCTGCCCGTAGCCCTTCTGGACGAACAGGCCTCCGCTTCTCTGTTCGAGCCGCTGCGGATCCCGGAAATCCGCGAGCGCGATGGCACCGAGAACGTCCGTTTCTTCGTTTGTGTAGGTGAGCTCCAGTTCTCCCGCTTCGTTGACGGTCAGAGAGGCGATCGTTCCGGTGGGGTGCCCGTCGACATCCGCCGCGCGCAGCGTCGAAATCGTGCCGGACGAGAACGAGGTTACTCCGCCGGAAAAATCCAGTTCCACGCTTCTTGTGCCATCGCTGACCGTGAGCGTGGTGGTGGTCGGATCGACAATTCCGCCGATGAATTTCAGCGTATCGGTTGCGACCTCGTTTCCATCCTCATCGGTCACGGTGACGGTCCATTCGTCGAAGACCGTTTCTTCCCTGCTGAACTTCACCGTCCAGAGCGCCTCTTCTCCCCGGGCGTCGTAGACCCGCAGGTCAGCCAGGGTGTGCTCGGTCGCGGTGGATGAAAGATTGTCGGAAAATTCGATCCGGGTCGTCGCGGCCGGCGGGTTCGTGCGCGACTGATCGATGTTAAGGCTGACCGGACGTCCGGCCTCGTCGAGCACGGCCAGCTTGAAGTCGGTCCCTGCCAGGACGACGTCGCCATCGTCATTGACGAGAAAGCTGCCGGTGCGGGTGTAATAGGTCTGGTCTCCATCGAGAAGGACGAAGAAACCCGATCCGTCGATGGCAAGATCGAGGTCGCGCCCGGTCTGGCGCAGTTCTCCCTGAGCGAAATTGATCGAAATGTCGCTCAGGCTGACGCCGTGGCCCTGGCCTGC
>DASWIR010000173.1:0-4219 GCA_036397575.1 Alteraurantiacibacter sp.
CGACGTGCAACCGTCATTCGTCAGCTCGTCGCAGCCATAGAACCACACCGAACCGCTCCAGCCACCGAACGAACCGTCGATCTTGGGGTCGCCATAGGCATCGGTGCCCAGCGTCGCCTCGTATCCGGCATAGGCCATAGCCGAGACCACGCCATCCGGATCGGATGCGGTGACTATATCCGGCGCGCTTTGTGCTGCGGCACCCGCGGGAATTGCGGCCAGCGCCGCCGCCGTTACAATAAGTTTCATAAATGCCCCCTGATATCGGCTATGCGAATACGCCGCTTAGCCCGCTCATATGCAGCGAGCCATCGAAGATTGAGCGGCTGCCTGCACTATTCCTTGATCGCGAGACCGTCGCCGCCTTCGCCCGCCGGAAGGCGGCGCAGCACTTGCCCGCTGGCAAAATCGACTTCGGCAACGGTGTTGGTCGCAGTCTCCGCGACATAGAGCCGCGAGCCGTCATCGCCGAACAGCAGCGTCACCTGCATCGCCTCCCCGCCGCCGGAGACGGGGATTTCGCGCACCACCGAATTGCTTGCAATGTCGATCACGCTCACCGAGCCGCCGCCGAAATTCGAACTGACCACATATTCACCGCCCGGATGAGCCAGCACGCGGATGGGCACCGGTCCGGCTGCGACCTCGGCCTCGACCTCCAGCGTTTGCGGGTCGAGCCGGTAAACTTTGGCTCCGTCATTGTCGCCGACCCAGAGCGAGCCTCCGCCGGGCGCCAGTGCGATCGCTTCGGTCCTTCCGCCCAGCCTCTTCCTCGCGGCAACTTCACCCTTGGCGAGATCGTAGCGGACAACCGTGCCGGCAGAAATGATCGTGCCCCAGGCATTCTCTCCCGCCTTGTCGATCACGACCATATGCGGCCCCGCTTCTCCTTCGCCGATCTCGGTAAGCTGCCGGGTTTCGGACAAGGGATCGCGGATCACGAAAATCGAACCGCGTCCTTCGGCGCCCGCCACGATCATGCCGCTCGCATGCCAGGCGGCGCTGTGCGGCCTTGCCCCCGCCCCCAACTCGATCCGCCCGGCCGGAGAAAGATCGGCGGTGGAATATATCTCCAGCGCGGTGCCCGAATAACAAGCGGCCAGCACGTGGCGGCCATCGGGCGAGATCGCCAGCTCATGCGGGTTCTCGCAGGTTTCGGCGCGCGCAGTTTCCTCACCGCTGGCCAGGTCGATCCGCGACAGGCTCGCCTCGCGCTTGTTGGCGACAAACAGCGCTTCGTCGTCCTCAGCCTGGGCCGCATCGCTCCCGGCTCCGCAACCGGCCAGAAGCAGTGCTACAGGGAGGAGCAGTCTCACCATCCGGTTGGCTTACTCCGGTTCTGCTCGTCGAGCCATTCTTTCAGCGGGGCGAAGTATTCCGCCATCGCCTTACCGCTCATCTCGCGGCTGCCGGTGAAGGCCTCGAGCGCATCGGGCCAGGGCTTGCTGGCGCCCATTTCAAGCATGGCATTCAGCTTGGCGCCGACTTCCTCATTGCCATAGAAGCTGCAGCGGTGCAGCGGTCCGTCCCAACCGGCCTGCTCGCAGGCTGCCTTGAAGAACTGGAACTGCAGCAGCCGCGCGAGGAAGTAGCGCGTATAAGGCGTATTGCCGGGGATATGGTACTTGGCACCCGGATCGAAGGCGTCTGAAGGGCGCTCCACAGGCGGCGTTATGCCCTGATATTCGCGCTTAAGGTCGACCCACGCCTGGTTGTAGGTTGCCGGCGTGATCGAGCCTTCGAACACGCCCCAGCGCCAGCGGTCGACCAGCAGGCCGAAGGGCAGAAAGGCGACCTTGTCCATCGCCTCGCGCAGCAACAGGCCGATATCCTTGTCCGCGCTCGGCACATCGGTAGCATCGAGCATTCCGATCTGAACCAGATATTCGGGTGTGATGGAGAGCGCGATCATGTCGCCGATCGCCTCATGGAAACCGTCATTCGCGCCGTCGAGATGGAGGTAATCCTTCTCGTTATAGGCGCGCTGGTAGTAATTGTGACCGAGCTCGTGGTGGATCACCTTGAAGTCGTCGCCGTTGCGCTTGATGCACATCTTGATGCGCAAATCGTCCTTGTTGTCGAGATCCCACGCGCTGGCATGGCACACGACTTCGCGGTCGGCCGGCTTCACGAACATGGAGCGCTGCCAGAAGGTCTCGGGCAGCGGTTCGAAGCCCAATGAGGAGAAGAAGTTCTCGCCTGCCTTGACCATGTCGATTTCCGACATGCCCTTGGCCTCGATCAGATCGGTGAGGTCGTAGCCGATATCGCCCGCACCCTCAGGCGCGACCAGCGGATAGATATTGCCCCATTCCTGTGCCCACATATTGCCCAGCAGGTCGGCGCGGATCGGGCCGGTGGCGGGCTGGATCGCTTCGCCATATTTCTCGTGCAGATTCCACCGGACATAGGTGTGGAGGGAATCGTAAAGCGGCTTCACTTCCTGCCACATCTTTTCGGTGAGGTCGGCGAATTCCTCCGGGCTCATATCGTAGCCCGAGCGCCACATCGCACCCGTGTCCGAAAAGCCCAGCTCCTTCGCGCCTTCATTGGCGATGGCGACCATGCGGGCATAGTCGTCCTTCATCGGCGCGCCGACATTGTTATGCCAGCTGGCCCACATCTCTGCGAGTTCTGCGGGCGTACGTTCGAGATTGCCCATCTCGGCCTCGATGTCGGAGCCGTTGATCTCCTGCCCTTTGAGCGTGCCGCGGCCCTTGCCGTAATCCGACTGCAGCTTGGTGGCGATTTCATTCAGCTCGGTCGCAGCGCCGGGTGTGGTCGGAGCGGGAAGCACGATGCCGCTGCGCAGCTTGTCCAGCTTGCGCTTCACGACTGGGTCCAGCCCGGAAATGTCGGCATATTTCGCCGCTTCGAGCGCATATTTGACCGACTTTTCGGTACCCTCCGCTCCGATCTGCGCGGCCAGGGCGTCAGTGTCGTCGGTGATGTAGGTCGCGTTGATCCAGTAAACCTTCGATGCCTCCAGCGAATAGTCGAACAAATCCTTCTCGACCGCATTGACGAAGGCGGCGGCGCCTTCTGGCGTTTGCGGGAATTCGGTCACGGCACTGGCGTTTTCGCCTTCCTCGTGATGGGCAGCGAATGCCGGAGAGGATGCAAGGCCGGCGGCAAGCGCGAATGCGGCAACGGAAGCAAGGGCTTTCATCGAGTGTCGTTCCTTGTTGCGGAGAATGTGACCCGGTTTCGGTTGATACTTGTCTGGACCGGCTTCGGCGTTGAATCAAGCGGCAAGGAAGCAAGCGATGGCCTCACCCAGCGCCGGTTCGGTTACCGAGCTCATATGCGCGCCCGGTACCTCTGCGAAACGGGCATTCGGCAAAGCGTCGACCAGCGCCTGCGGAGAGCCATTGTCGCGGTCGTCTTCGCCGCTCACTATCAGGGTCTCAGCGTGAATTCCGGAAAGCTCCCCCACCTCCACATCTTCGACCGCCTGCAGCAGCAGTCGCGCGGCCACCCGGTCCACCTTCATCCTCTTCATGAAGCTGACGGCCAAGAAGGCGGGATCGCCTCGCCCAACCTCCTCGAACCTGTCGATCGCGTCGATGAAGAAGGCTGCACGCCGGTCCCATCCGGTCAACCCTTCGAGACCCATTCCGGCGAGCACCAACCGGCGCGGCGCCACACCTTCGATCACTGCCCTCGCCGCCGTACGCGCACCGAGCGAAAAGCCGCCCAGATCGAAATCCGACAGGCCCAATTTTTCCACCAGGGCCAGCACATCTCGCACCAGCACGTCGTGCGGATAGGCCAGCGGATCGTGCGGTGCTTCGCTCTGCCCATGGGCGCGCAGGTCCGGCATGATCGCCTCGAATCCCGCATCGGCGATGCGCTGGGCATGGCCGAACCTGATCCAGTTCATCTCCGCGCTGGAGAAAAGGCCGTGAAGCAGCAGGACCGGCCGGCCCTCGCCGAGCCTGTGGACAGCAAGGCCGATCCCGTCGAAGCTGACTATGCGTTCGGTTGTGTGCTCACTCACTCGGGCACGCTCCCGGTCGCGTCCTTCCATTTCTGCACCAGCGGTTCGTAATCGGTGGTTTTGTAACGGGGCAGCCCACTTGTATCGAGCCAGGCCTCATGCAGCGCCTCCGCGCCGAAATGATGTTTGGGCACGAAATCGGCCGGATCGTCGAAACTGCCGACCGTCAGATCCATGTTGGCACTGCCTTCCTTGAACTGGAACCCCAGGGGTGTGCCG
>DASWIR010000174.1:0-6207 GCA_036397575.1 Alteraurantiacibacter sp.
GGCTGGGGCGGCAGGATTCGAACCTGCGAATGGCGGCATCAAAAGCCGCTGCCTTACCACTTGGCGACGCCCCAGCAGCGAAGGTCGCGCCCATAAAGCGCGACTTGGGATGGCGCAAGGCTCGCCGCGTCAGTAATCGGCCTTCTTGCGTACCGGGTCGAACAGGCTGCGATCTTCGATCGTGTCGAAGTCCGCCGCCGAGTGCCGCTCCGCGAGGCCGTTCTGGGCGTTGACCAGCCTCCCGCGGATCGCGCCGGGCCGGGCGTCGATTGCCTTCACCCAGCGGCCGACATTCTCGTATTCGTGCAGGGAAAGGAACCGGTCCGCGCCGTTATAAGCGCCGTGATAGAGGTTCCCGAGCCAGGTGTAGGCGGCGATATCGGCGATCGTGTAGTCAGCGCCGGCGAGGTATTCGGTCTTGCCCAGCTGCATATCGGCGACTGCGAACAGCCGCTTCGTTTCCATCGCATAGCGATCGATCGGGTATTTGTAGCGCTCCGGCGCGTAGACGTAGAAATGCCCGAAGCCGCCGCCGATGAAAGGCGCGCTGCCCATTTGCCACATCAGCCAGCTCATCGTCTCGGCACGCGCCGGGTTCTCCTTGGGCAGGAGGTAGTCGAATTTTTCGGCCAGGTGGACGAGGATCGCACCGCTTTCGAAAACCCGGAACGGCTGCGCGCCGCTGCGGTCGACCAGCGCTGGAATCTTCGAGTTCGGATTGATGTCCACGAAGCCCGACCAGAACTGGTCGCCTTCGAAGATCCTGATCTTCCAGGCGTCATATTCCGCGTCCGGGAAGCCCGCTTCCAGCAGTTCCTCGAACATGATCGTCACTTTCACCCCGTTGGGCGTGCCGAGCGAGTAAAGCTGGAAGGGATGCTCCCCGACGGGCAGCTCGTGCTCCTCGCGCGCACCGGCGGTTGGCCTGTTGACCCCTGCGAACTGCCCGCCATTCGTGGGATCGTAGGTCCAGACTTCGGGAGGAGTGTACACGTCGGACATATGAAGGGCGCTCCTGCGGTGGATTTCCTGTCGCCTTGACATGCAGTCTCGATGCATGAGCTGCAAGTGTGGGAGGCTCGCGATTTACTAGCAGAGAAGAAAGCTGGTCTTTCGGCTGGCGCCGCGATCGCTCTCGAGCCGTTTTCCGGGCTGTGCCTTTTGGCATTGCACACGCAGCTGCGGCTTCACAAGAATTTACAATTGAGTCCGCGCAATCGCTCAAAACCGTTTCAGGAGAGACCGAATTTCGCGCCAAATCCGCTTGCCGGATTTTCCCTTTGAAAATCAGATTATTAAACTCATGAGATGGTTAAATCCGTATCAATACGGATATTGAGAAATGATTAGAATATACAATCATCTCAATTGTTAACGTTAAAGTACGTATCAAAATGTTAATATTTCGTTAACCTGAAAGTGTTTGCCTGCCAAAAGTTCGTGGTGCAAGAAAAGGACAGGGAAATGATGAAATATAAAACGAGATCGACTGTCGCCGTATTTGTATCAGTGTTTTTGCTGGCAAGTACTTCGGCATGTAATTCCAGCGGTTCTACACGCTTTGCCAGTGTCGGACCCGCAGGTCCTCAGGGCGCAGCTGGTCCCGCTGGCGACCAGGGACCTGCCGGCCCTTCGGGATCTTCCGGCGCTCAGGGGCCGGCTGGCCCTCAGGGTCCTGCTGGATCGGCGGGGCAGGACGGCACCGATGGGCAAGATGGCAGCGATGGGCTGGCCGGACTGGACGGCCTGAATGGCCTCACAGAAGGAGTCCTGGCGACAGGCGGCCTCGTTGGGCCCGATGGCGTCGCAGGTACCGGCCTTTTAGCCAATACCGGTGAGCCGGGCAGTCTCGATCCGGCACTGGCAGGCGTATTCGTCCAGGCTGGCGGCACGGTCCAGCAGGTGGCCGGCACGGCCGGCGGTCTGGCCGAAATTGTCGATTCCACAGTTCCAGGCGACCTGAATCTCGTGGGCACGGTGGTGTCCGTGGTCGACAATACGGGACAGGTGCTGGTCGATTTCGGCAATGGTGAAACCTATCTGGTCGACGGCCTCCTTGCCGCACCAGGCGAAGTCGTCACCATCGCGTTGGCGGATGGCGCGCTGGGCGATCCGGCCGGTTCCAGTCTGGTCGGCGGGGGTATCCTCTCCGATACTCAGGTTGATGGACAGATCGTCAGCGCGGGCCTCCTCAGCGGCGGCCAGGGCGATGGGGCGATTGTCGGCATCAGCCTCGTCTCCGACGGCCAGAACGAGGGCGAACTGCTCACGGCCGGCCTGCTGTCCGATGGTCAGCTCGCCAACCTGGGCGTGGCCGGCAGCGGCGATCTCACCGGCGATCTCGGCGACGATCTTGTCGGAGATCTTGGCGGTGATCTGGGCGGAGTAGTCGGCGGAGATCTCGGTAATCTTGGCGATGTTGGCGAGGTTGTCGAAGACACAGTCGGTACAGTGCTTGGCGATGGCCTCGGCGACACGCTCGGCGGAGATCTCACCGGCGTCGTTGACGGCGTTGTAGGCGATACGCTGGGCGATGGTCTTGGCGATACGCTCGGTGGAGATCTCACCGGCGTCGTTGATGGCGTCGTGGGCGATACTCTCGGCGGCGGCCTGGGCGACACGCTCGGCGGTGACGGCCTTGGCGATGTCGTTGGCGGTGTTACCGGCGATGGCCTTGGCGATGGCCTGACCGGTACAGTCGATGAAGTCGTCGGCGGCACTGTCGGCGACACAGTCGGCGGCGTTACCGGCGGATTGCTGGGCAACGGCCTCGGCCTCTGAATCTCGAAACCGCCACTGCGGAATAGGTACTATGTTCTGTTTCAGAGCTTCCGCAGTGGCGGCAATGGTGGCCGCCTGCATGTTCCCAATTCCGGCAGCTGCCCAGCAAGGGCCGGAAATGCAGGCGGTTTCACCGCTCGATCGCGACCGTCCGGACAGGAGCGACCCGGTGTCCCAACCCGAGGTCCCCCCTGCGGATACTCAAGCGCCTGGACCGCCGGTCGCGGTCGAGATTGCCGCGGAAGAAAATGCCCCGCCAATCCGTTCGATCGACTTCGCAGGCGCCAGCGTTCCGCAGGTGGTGGCCGAGGCGGCGTACGCATTTGTCGGCCAGCGGCCCACCAGATCGAATATTCAGGCACTCGCCGAGGCCATGACGGAAGCCTACAAGCGCTCCGACGTCGCACTTTTCACTCTCGCCATTCCGCAACAGGATCTGTCGGACGGGAAGTTAACCGTTCGCGTTGCGGAAGGTCATATCGAGGCAGTCATCCTGACCGGCGAGACCGAGGGCCGCTCGCATCCGCTCGTCGTAAATTATGCCGAGAAGCTGCGCAGCGAAAAGCCGCTCAGCCGCCGGACCATGGAACGATATATTTCGCTGATGCGCGACATTCCCGGTCTGTCGGTCAAGAGCCGGATGGATCTGGGGCGGACGCCAGGCGGCGTGAGGCTGATCCTCGATCTCGACTACAGCAAGACCAAGCTGACTTTCTCCTATGACAGCCGCTCCACTCGCCTGATCAGTGGCGGCCAGGCGGAAGCCAAGCTGGAGGTGCCGCGCCTGTTGCGCGATGGCGACCAGACCATCGTCACTACCGCGGCCTCGCCAAATCTCAGCAGTCTGCTCTTTGCCGGTATCAACCATTCGACTCCACTCGGCGGCGAGGGCGCGCGCCTGTCGCTTTCCTTCGGTCACCTGGAAACGAAGCCTCAGGATTCGATGATCGAAGGTGCGGCGGATTCGGCATCGCTATCGGTGAGCTATCCGTTCATTCGCAGCTATCGAAGCCGGCTCGACCTCGGATTCAGCGCGGACCTGATCGATAGCGACAATTCGGCGCTTGGCTCGCTCATCGCCTCCGAGAAGGTGCGGGCGCTCAGGGCGTCGCTTGGCTACAACGACCGCAAGGCGAAGCAAGTCATCGGCGGGCGGCTGACACTGAGCCAGGGCATCGACGCGCTGGGCGCTTCAGTGCTTCCGTCCCGGGGGAAGGCAAGTTTTCGCAAGGTCACCGGGGCGGCATCCTACAATCGCCAGATCGGCGAGGAATTCTTCGCCCGCCTCAATGTTTCCGGCCAATATGCCGACGATGCCTTGCCGGTCTCGGAGCGCTTTTCGGTTGGAGGTTCGCGCATCGGCCGCGCATTCGAACGAGGGTTGATCAGCGCGGATCGCGGCCTGGGCGCATCGCTGGAACTGGCCGCCCGGCCCCTGTCGGGCGACTTTTCCCGGAGCGAGATCTACGGTTTCGGCGATTACGCCATTGCCGGTTTCCGGCCGCGTCCGGGAACGCCGGCCCAGACTTTCGACCTGGCTTCGCTCGGCGCCGGGCTGCGCGCCACCTGGACCGAAAAGGTGACCGTGGGAGTTGAAGGTGCCAGGGTGATCGACCGGCCATTCGCTACATATGAAGGGAATTGGCGGGTTACATTCTATTGGGCGCTTCAGTTCCGCCCGTGACGGGCGTGTCCGAGGCATCGCCATCGCTTGTTAGTCGAGATGAACTAGCGCAGCCAAGTCATTCGAAGTGCGAAGAATTGCGGCATTTTTGCCTCCTGCCGGCCGTTGCTGGGACGAGTCGCTGGGGGCAAGACATGGTTTCACGATATGCGATAGCATCGGCGCTTGTGCTGGCACTGACCGCCTGCGGGGCGCGCGGGTTTTCGGGAACGACGCCGGCCAATCAGGGGCCCACTCCGCAATCTTCCCCGACGCCCGTTCCGACACCGACACCTGGCGGCGGCGGTGGAGGTGGCGGCGGGAGCACGCCAACGCCCAGTCCGACGCCGACCGGCGCGCCGACACCCACACCGACCGGTGCCCCGACTCCGACCCCGACCCCGACGGGCTCTCCCACTCCCTCGCCGACGCCCACCGGCGCTCCCACTCCGACGCCAACGGGAACGCCTACGCCCACGCCGACCGGCACACCGACTCCATCGCCCACACCGACAGGCGCACCGACGCCGACCCCGACGGGAACCCCAACCCCTTCACCGACGCCCACGCCGGGCCCGACCCCTTCGCCGTCGCCCACTCCAGCGCCGGGCGGGTCGTTCACAGTCAACGGGACGCTGACGGTCGACAAACAGTTCTCGGTTGACTCGCAGATCTTCGCCCATGTCTCCAGTTCCACAGGCCAGACGAATGCGGCGTCGTCGCAGCCGCGGCCATTGTCGATTTCCTACGATGCCTCGACCGGCACATATTTGCTGACTGGCGGCAGCCTGAGCGATGCATTCGGGCCGGGCGATCGGAGCGACGGCGGCGGGGCCACAGGGATCGCGCGGTACTCCATCGGCCCGCCCGGCGACCCGCATCTTCTGACCATCGTCACCAAGCCGCCCGGGCGAACCGAGCCCAATCGCTATGTCGCGCTCGGCCTGTGGCAGCATGACGGGCCGGGAGATGCGGATTACTTCGACTTCTTCACTTTCGGCTTTCCGACACCGCCTGGCGGGCTGCCGCGATCGGGCCAACTGACATACCAGGTGGATGTCAGCGGGATCGTCACTGCAATCGGCGCGCAGGCGGCGAGTTTTGCGGGGCAGGGCAGTTTCGTGGTCGATATCGCCACTGGCCAGTTTTTCACCGAGGCGACATTGTCCGAGTCCGATCTGCTGACCGGCACAGGCATTGCCAACGCGCTGCTCCTGAGCGGGTCGGGATCGCTCACCTCCGACCAGACGGGCTTCAACGGCAGCATCCTCTACCAGGGGCATACCTCGATCGTGCCGGGCACGATGGCGGGGCTGTTCTACGGTCCCGCCGGAGAGGAACTGGGCGCCACCTTCGGAGGCGAGGATGCTTCCGGCGGAACGATAGTGGGGGCGATGACCGGCCAGCGTTAGCGCGCTCTTGCCCGCCCGGCGCGATCCGCTACTCATCGCGGGATGGGAGAGAGCATTCCAGATATAATCGTCGTCGGCGGTGGGTCCGCCGGTGCCGCCTGTGCGGCGCGGTTGGCCGAGGCCGGCAAGCGCGTGTTGCTCGTCGAGGCGGGCAAGAGCGACAGGGCGCTGCAATCGCGTGTGCCTGCGCTGATGGGGCGCCTCGTGCAGAATCCGGATTGGGACTGGTGCTACGTGGCAGAGCCCGATGCCAGCGTGGGCGGGCGGCCCGACGTATGGCCTGCCGGCAAGCGCCTCGGAGGCGGCAGCGCGATCAACGGCATGATGTTCATCCGCGGCCACGCCTGGGAT
>DASWIR010000175.1:0-3649 GCA_036397575.1 Alteraurantiacibacter sp.
AGCCCAAAGTAACGGCCAGCATACTCGAGCGGCTGGAGCCCGATTTCTCGCGTTTCGACCCGATTTACCGCACGGTGGAACTAACCTGCGCGAAATTGCCCGAAGGCGTGACCATGCTCGGCTTTGCCGGATCGCCCTGGACCGTCGCCACCTACATGGTGCAGGGCGAGGGAAGTCGCGATCAGGCCGAAACGCGGCTGATGGCAGCGCGCGATCCGGAGGGCTTCTCAGCGATCGTCGAGCGGATCGTGGAAGTCACGATCGAGTATCTGGGCGGGCAAATCGAGGCAGGGGCGGAAGCCGTGCAATTGTTCGACAGCTGGGCCGGTTCACTTTCGCCGTCGCAATTCGAGCGCTGGGTGGTCGCGCCGAATTCGGTGATCGTTGCCGGCTTGAAGGAACGCCATCCGAACGTTCCAATTATCGGCTTTCCCAAAGGGGCGGGCGGCAAGCTCGGTGCCTATGCGCGCGAAACCGGGGTCGATGCGGTGGGCCTCGACGAGACGGTCGATCCGGTCTGGGCGGCGAAGGAATTGCCGGCGGGCATGCCCGTGCAGGGCAATTTCGATCCACTATTGCTGCTGGCGGGCGGTAATGGAATCGAGGACGAAGCACGCCGGATCCTCGATGCCTTTGCGGGGCGGCCGCACGTCTTCAATCTTGGCCATGGAATCGACAAGGACACGCCTGTCGCCAATGTCGAGCGCCTGCTGGCCGCGGTCCGTGGCTGGCGGGGATGACGATGGCCGCGCGAGCGACTAGATAGCGTGCCATGCAGGAAGTACTTTCTATGCTCTATTTTTGGCTGAAGGCCGGCCATATCATCTTCGTAATATTCTGGATTGCCGGCCTGTTCATGCTGCCGCGCTATCTGGTCTATCATCAGGAAAGCGAGCCAGGTTCGGCGGAAGAGGCGAACTGGGCCGAGCGCGAGCGCAAGCTCATGAAGATCATCCTGCTCCCCTCGATGATCGTGGTCTGGGTGTTCGGAATCGCCCTCGCCTTTTCGATCGATGCGTGGAGCCAGGGCTGGTTCCATGCCAAGCTGCTGCTGGTTCTCGGCTTGTCGGCCTATCATGGCTGGATGGCGGCCTATGCGAAGAAGCTGGCCGCGGGCGAGCGCCGGCTGGAGGGCAAACAGCTGCGCATGCTTAACGAAGTGCCAGGCGTGGTGACGATCCTCGTCGTGATCCTGGTGATCGTCAAACCGTTCTGATCTTCGGTTATGCGCAGCGAATCGAATTGACGGGCGCGCCTCTCGTCCCTATTTCGTAACACGCAACCGGCACACCGCCATCCGGCGGTAAATGGTCCGCTTTCCCCAAGCCCAGGTTGACCGCAACCACCGACCGGCCGGCCCTCACCTATCAACGGAATACCACGATGCATTTGAAAGAATTGAAAAAAAGGGCCCCGGCCGAGCTGGTCTCGCAGGCCGAGGAACTCGGTGTCGAAGGCGCCTCGACCATGCGCCGCCAGGACCTCATGTTCGCCATCCTCAAGGAACTCGCCGAGAATGGCGAGGAGATCATGGGCATGGGCACGATCGAGGTGCTGCAGGACGGCTTCGGCTTCCTGCGCAGCGCCGAGGCCAATTACCTCGCCGGCCCCGACGACATTTATGTTTCGCCCAATCAGGTCCGCAAATGGGGCCTGCGCACCGGCGATACTGTCGAAGGCGAGATTCGCGCGCCCAGAGATGGTGAGCGCTATTTCGCGCTGACCAAGATCTCCACCGTCAATTTCGACGATCCGGAAGCCGTGCGCCACCGCACCAATTTCGACAATCTCACACCGCTCTATCCGGACGAGAAGCTCAATCTCGACACGCTCGATCCGACGGTGAAGGACAAATCGGCCCGGGTGATCGATATCATCGCCCCGCAGGGCAAGGGGCAGCGCGCACTGATCGTTGCGCCGCCGCGCACCGGCAAGACCGTGCTGATGCAGAACATCGCCAAGGCGATCACCGACAACCATCCGGATGTCTTCCTGATTGTGCTCCTGGTCGACGAGCGGCCTGAGGAAGTCACCGACATGCAGCGCTCGGTGAACGGCGAAGTGATCAGTTCAACCTTCGATGAACCGGCTTCACGTCACGTGCAAGTTGCTGAGATGGTTATCGAAAAGGCCAAGCGCCTGGTCGAGCACAAGAAGGACGTCGTGATCCTGCTCGATTCCATCACCCGCCTCGGCCGCGCCTACAACACGGTGGTGCCGAGCTCGGGCAAGGTGCTGACCGGCGGCGTCGATGCCAACGCGCTGCAGCGCCCCAAGCGCTTCTTCGGTGCTGCACGCAATATCGAAGAGGGCGGTTCGCTGTCGATCATCGCCACCGCGCTGGTCGATACGGGCAGCCGGATGGACGAGGTGATCTTCGAAGAGTTCAAGGGCACCGGCAACTCGGAAATCGTGCTCGACCGCAAGGTCAGCGACAAGCGCATCTTCCCGGCGCTCGATGTCGGCAAGTCCGGCACCCGCAAGGAAGAGCTGCTGGTCGATAAAGACATCATGTCCAAGATGTGGGTCCTGCGCCGCATCCTCATGCAGATGGGCACGGTCGATGCGATGGAATTCCTGCTCGACAAGATGAAGGATTCCAAGACCAACGAGGACTTCTTCTCGACGATGAACCAGTAACGGGCGGGGCGCGCTGGCCGCGCCCCTCCTTGCCTCCGCCGCTATCCGCTCCGGATTCTAGCCCAGATGCTCGGCGAAGAAGTCGCGCGTGCGCCGATCGGCCAATTGCGCGCCTTCCTCGTCGCGGCGGCTGCCCGAAGTCGCGGCGAACCCGTGGTCCAGCCCTTCGTAATCGTGCAGCGTGACTCTGGGATGGGGATCCAGCTCCTCGTGGATTTTCGCCTGCGCTTCCGGGCTCACGAAATGGTCGGCGGCCGGGATATGGAGCATCAGCGGGTTGGCGATGGCATGCGCTTCGCCCAGCATCTGGTCGATCATCACCCCGTAATATCCGACGCTGGCGTCGACATCGGTACGCGTCGCGGCCATGTAGGCGAGGCGTCCGCCGAGACAGAAGCCGACCGCGCCGACTTTGGCGGCGCCTTCCTTGCCGCGGCAATATCGTGCTGCCGCCTCGATATCCTTTACACCGTCATCCGCGTCGTATTTCGTCATATTTCCAAAGGCTTGCTGGAGATCTTCTTCGACATCCGGGTCAAGCTCGGTGCCGGGGGCGAAGCGCCAGAATATGTCCGGCGCGATTGCCAGGTAGCCCTGCGCGGCCCAGTCGTCGCATTTCCGAGCGATGCCTTCATTCACGCCGAATATCTCCGGGATCACGACGATCGCGGCGCGCGGGTTCCCCTCCGGCCTTGCGCAATAGGCGGGAATCGCACCTTCGCCGTCCAGTGCCGGAATTGAGATGTTGGTGGGCATGGCTAGCAGTCCTCCTCTCATGGGCTCCTAGTGGCCAACCTATGACCGAGCGATGGACTTTGCCAAGGGTGTGTGACAGGTTTCGATGAGCACCGATAACGGTGTGTCCGATCGCCCGGAGGCCGCCGCCGATGAAGGTCAATGTCGAAGTGGAATGCACGCCGGAAGAGGCACGGCGCTTCATGGGCCTGCCCGATGTCGAAAAAGCCAACAAGGTCTATGTCGATGCGCTGGCCGATGCGATGAAGGGCGT
>DASWIR010000176.1:0-3144 GCA_036397575.1 Alteraurantiacibacter sp.
CGTCCCGCCGCTTGCTTTCAAACCGGAGGCGCGTCATGGATCGCGGCGTGACCCGCATTCTTGTCCTGTTCATCCTGTTTCTGGCGTGCGCGTTTCCACACCCCGCCCTCGCCGAATCCGCAGATATCGACGCCGCGTCACGCGGGGTTGTGCGCGTGATCGTGGTCGGGGAGGATGGCACTCAGGTATTTCCGATCTCGCATGGTACCGGCTTTGCCGTATCCAACGAACGGATCGTCACCAATACCCACGTCATCGAAGAAGCGCGCAAGGATGAGAGACTGTCGATCGGCATCGTTCCTTCCGATGGCGGCGAGGCGGTCTATGCCCGGATCGTCGCTTTCTCGCCGCGTAACGACCTTGCCTTGCTCGCCACCACTGCGCCGATGCGGCTTCCGCCGCTGACCATCGCCACGAACCTGGATTCCGACAGTGGCCGCGTCATTTCGGTCGGCTACCCGATGAATGTCGACCGCGCGCAAGGCCTGTCAGAAGGGGACATTTTCCGTACCCAGCCTCCGGTCCAGAGCACCGGCTTCCTCTCCGGCCGGCGGCCGAGCCGCGAATTCGACACCATCCTCCACACAGCCCCGATTGCGCGCGGCAGCAGCGGCGGACCGTTGCTCGACGAATGCGGCCGTGTCATCGGCGTCAATAGCTTCGGGGCGGAAAGCGGCAGCGCCGATGCGGAGTTCTTCTTCGCAGTATCGACCCGGGAACTGCTGCCCTTTCTGCGCGACAATGGCGTCAGCGTACGAACCAATGGCCTACCCTGCCGCAGCCTCGCGGAGCTGGACGAAGAGGAACGGGAGCGCGCCGAAACCGAAGCCGAAGCCCAGACCGCAGCCACTCAGGCCGAGGCGGCGGAACTGACCCAGCAACGCGCCGAGATGCGCCGCGAAATCGAATTCGACGTGCTCGACGAACGCGACAATCGATTCGTATTCGCCCTCCTGTTGATAATGATTGCCGGGTTCGCCGGTGCATTCGGCTGGCTCGCCTATGAGCGCGAGGAAAACAGGCCGATGAAGATCGCGCTCGGCATCGCCGCTCTCGCCATGGTTGGCGCGATCGTTGCCTGGCTCAGCCGGCCGGGCCTGCCCGAAGTCGAAGAGCGTTTGGCCCAGCGCATGGCAGCGAGCCAGCAGAACGAAGAAGTGCAGCCCGGCAATGGCGGGCCCAGCGGCGTCATCACCCTGCCGGACAGGGGAGAACAGCTGATATGCGTCATCGATACGCAGCGCAGCCGTATCACCGGAGCTCAGCCGGAAGACTTGCCGCTCGAGTGGGAAGAGGGCGGCTGCGTCAATGGCCGCGCCCAATACGGCCTCGCAAGTGGCGAATGGAGCCGTGTCTTTGTTCCTGCAACGGAAGAAGTCGTGACGGTCAACCGCTATGATCCAGAGGCTCGCGAATACCGCATCGACCGCTACCTCCTCGGCCGGGAAGAGATGATCGCAGCCCGCAAGGTCCGCGGCGAATATCAGGCACCGGGCTGCAATGGCGGGGAAGAAACCGCGCTCAAATTGGGCAGCGATCAAGCCGCACTGCTCGCCATGCTGCCTTCCCAACCGAACGAACGGCTGGTCTACAAATGCACTGAAAAGCCGGACGAATAACCCTGCCCATCCGCTTCCTGTCAAATCGCCGCCCCTAGCCGGGTTGCATCGCAACAAACCCGGTGATAGGGGCGCGGCGACCTCGCCGGGGGGCCGTTTTGCGGCCCTCTTTCGGTGAGCCCGAAATTTCCGTTCTTCTCGGACCCAAGAGGACCTTCGCGTGGAGCTTTCCGCCGGTATTCAGGCCAGCCTGCCAGGGCGTTATGCCGCTGCCCTGTTCGATCTCGCTTCCGAGCAGGGGATCGTATCGGGGATCGAATCGGATCTCGACAATATTGGCGCGGCGCTGAACGAATCGGCGGAGCTGTCCGGCTTCATCCGCAACCCGCAAGTCAGCCGCGGCGACTTCGCCAAGGCGATGGCGGCGCTCGGCGAACCTCTCAAGCTTTCCCAGCTGACGCAGAACTTCCTGGGCGTACTGGCGGAGAACCGCCGAGTGGGCGAACTGCCCGCCATCATCCGCGCCTTTCACTTGATCGCCGCCGCCCAGCGCGGTGAAGTGACCGCCGAAGTCACCAGCGCCCACGCTCTTTCCGCCGAGCAACTTTCGGCATTGGAAACGAAGCTCAAGGCCCGTGAGGGCCGCAATGTAAAGCTGACCTCGAATGTCGATTCCGCGCTCCTTGGCGGCCTCGTGGTCACAATCGGCTCCAAGCGCATCGACAGCTCGATCCGCTCTCGTCTCAATTCCCTCGCCAAGGCGATGAAAGGCTAAGTAATGGAAATCCGCGCCGCAGAAATTTCTCGCGTCATCAAGGACCAGATCGCGAATTTCGGCACCGAGGCCGAAGTCAGCGAAGTCGGTACCGTGCTGTCGGTGGGTGACGGAATCGCCCGCATCCATGGCCTCGACAAGGTGCAGGCAGGCGAGATGGTGGAATTCGCCAATGGCGTGCAGGGCATGACGCTAAACCTCGAAGCCGACAATGTCGGCGTCGTGATCTTCGGCTCGGATGCCGAGATCAAGGAAGGCGACAGCGTCAAGCGCACCGGCACCATCGTGGACGTACCGGTCGGCAAGGGCCTGCTCGGCCGCGTAGTCGACGCGCTCGGCAACCCGATCGACGGCAAGGGCCCGATCGAAGGCGCCGAGCGCCGCCGCGTGGAAGTGAAGGCACCGGGCATCATCCCGCGCAAGTCGGTTCACGAACCGGTGCAGACCGGCCTCAAGGCTCTCGATGCGCTGGTTCCCGTCGGCCGCGGCCAGCGCGAACTGATCATCGGCGACCGCCAGACCGGTAAGACCGCCGTCGCCATCGATACCTTCATCAACCAGAAGGAAATCAACGCCGGCGGCGACGAATCGAAGAAGCTCTATTGCATCTATGTCGCCATCGGCCAGAAGCGCTCGACCGTTGCGCAGATCGTCCGCCAGCTCGAAGAAAACGGCGCGATGGAATATTCCATCGTCGTCGCCGCGACCGCATCGGAGCCGGCCCCGCTGCAGTACCTCGCGCCCTACACCGGCTGCACCATGGGCGAGTTCTTCCGCGACAACGGCATGCATGCGGTGATCGTCTATGAC
>DASWIR010000177.1:0-3004 GCA_036397575.1 Alteraurantiacibacter sp.
CCATCGAAAACTGACCGTCCACGACCGATGCGGGCGACTGCTTTGCGGGCTCCGGGTCCCCGGTGATCTTCCAGCCCGGTTCAGGCAGCCCGGCCGTAACCGCTTCCACTTCCTCGGCCCGGATGCCATGCGCGCGGCAAAGGGCGAGGATGCCGTCGATGGCGGCGTGGGTGTAGCGGCAGGAGGGATAGGGCTTCACCGCGATTTTCAGCGTTTCCCAGCGGTGGCCGAGCGCGTCCACCACCTTCGCCGGATCGGCGGCGGGCGCATAGGCGTGCAGAAACCCCCACTTGCCCTCGAGCGCATCGGCCGCGCCCTTGTAGCCTTCGCTCGCCTGCGTCGCGGCGATCAGTCCGCACATCGCCGCGTGGCCGACGTGCGAGCGCTTGGTCCAGGCGCCGTTCACCAGGAACTGCATCGAGCCCGCCGCCATGCTGAGCACGATGCCGAAAGCATTGGCGCAGCCTTCCGCGTCCAGTCCGAGCATTCGCCCGGCCGCAGCCGCTGCGCCGAAGGCACCGCAGGTCGCGGTCGGGTGAAAGCCGCGGTCGTAATGAGCCGCCGGGTCGAGCGCGAGGCTCAACCGGATCTGCACTTCGTAGCCGGCAACAATCGCGGCTATCGCCGCCTTGCCATCGGCGCCCGCCATTTCGGCTGCGGCGAAGACTGCCGGCACGATCGGCGCGCTCGGATGCAGCGATCCAGGCGCATGGGTGTCATCGAAATCGAGCGAGTGGGCGAGGGTGCCGTTCAGCATCGCCGCCCCGGCCGGCGTGTAACCGGCTGCGTCCCCGATCACAGTGCAGGTGCCGCCCGTGAAGCCAAGCCGGCCGGCGGCGGAGATCATCGCCGGCGTCGATTCGGCTTCGTGCCGGGCTCGCAGCATGATGCCCGCAAGGTCGAGGGTGAGCGCCTTGACGCGCTCGCGAACCTCGACGGGCAGCGTGTCGTACGAAATCCCGGCAATGAATTGGGCAAGCTGGTGCGTGATTGCGGACATGATTGACTCCCGGTTCCGGCTTCACATCATAAGAGAGCCGCCGTGCCGCGGCAATACAGGGTGCCATCGCGCTTGACCGCTTTCGTGCGGTGAGCGCATGATTTGTCGAAATGCCCCGCGCAAAGGGCGCGGACGCCATTGCCCAGGGAGAATCCATGTCGACGCAGTCGCTCTTGTCAGCATTCACGGCGGCCCTCCTGTGCGCGGCCGTGCCCGCACTCGGCCAGCAGAAACTGGTGAATTTGCCCGATGGCCCCGGCAAGGAGCAGGTCCAATCGCTCTGCAGCGGCTGCCACGGGCTCAATCGGGTGATGAACTCCGGCTACCCGCAGGCCTACTGGAATACTGCCATCCGGATGATGCTCAATTTCGGCGTGCCGATTCCACCGGACCAGATCAATCTCGTCACCGATTATCTCGCGAAGCATCGTCCCGAGAAGCCCAAGCCCGACGCCAACATCATCAACGGGCCGGTGAAGGTCGCGATTCGGGAATGGCAGGTGCCGATCCCGGGCTCGCGGCCGCACGACCCGCTCGCTACCCGAGACGGCGCCATCTGGTACACCGGGCAGATGAGCAATCGCCTCGGCCGCGTCGACACCAAGACTGGCCAGGTGAGGGAATATCCGCTGAAGTCGCCGCTCACCGCGCCGCATGGCCTGGTCGAGGACAAGGATGGCAATATCTGGTTCACGGGGAACCAGATCGCGATCGTCGGCAAGCTTGACCCGAGGACGGGCAATGTCACCGAGTACAAGATGCCCGATCCGAAAGCGAGGGATCCGCACTCGCTCGCGTTTGCGCCGGACGGCATGCTGTTCTTCACCCTGCAGCAGTCCAACATGATAGGGCGCCTCGATTCCAAGAGCGGCGAGATCACGCTCGTCACCTCGCCGACGCCGCGGTCGCGCCCCTACGGCATCATGGTCAATTCGAAGGGCGTGCCCCACGTCGTGCTCTTCGGCACCAACAAGATCGCGCGTATCGACCCGAAGACGATGGAGATCAGGGAATATCCGCTGCCGGACCCGCGCGCGCGCCCACGCCGCATGGCCTACGGCCCCAGCGACGTGATCTACTACGCGGACTACCCGCGCGGCATGCTTGGCCGACTCGATCCCGAGAGCGGCAACGTGACCGAATGGCAGTCTCCTGGCGGACCGAAATCCGAGCCCTACGGCATCGTGTACACGAAGGGCGCGGTGTGGTACAGCGAATCCGGCACGCGGCCCAACACCATCGTGCGCTTCGACCCGAAGTCAGAGCAGTTCCAGACCTGGGCGATCCCGTCCGGCGGCTACATCGTACGCAAGATGGACGTGACGCCTGACGGCAATCCGGTGACTGCCACCAGCACCATCAATGGCGTCGGCTTGGTAGAAGTGAAATAACAGACCGTCCGGGTTAACCTCGGGGGACGGCGGCCGATACGCATGATCCTGCCGTCCGCGCCCGGCGGATAGGCGGGCCTGCTTTCCACCATTGAATTACCCGCCCGCTTGTGCCAGCATCCGGCATCCGCAACCGGGCGGGAGCCGAGGCTTTCGGTCCCGCGGTAGCGGTCACTGAATGGAGGTTCCATGGCGTCCCAGTTCAAGCTGTGCAGTTTCATGACCTGTCCCTGGGTGCAGCGCGCCGCGATCGTGCTGCAGGCGAAGAAGATACCCTACGACATCACCTATATCGACCGCAACAACCGGCCGGACTGGTTCCTGGCGGTCTCGCCGCATTCCAAAGTGCCGGTGCTGCTGATCGACGGCAAGGAAGCGTTGTTCGAGTCGAACGCCATCGCGGAATATCTGGACGAGACGGTCGCGCCCCGGTTGCATCCCGACGATCCGATTGCGCGGGCCCGCAACCGCGCCTGGACGGATTTCGTTCCGACATTTGCAAGCACGATATCCAACACCATGTATTCCGATTCGGAGGACGAATTCGGCGCGCGGGCGGCCAAGATCTCCGGTCCCTTCGGCAAGCTCGAAGAAGCGCTCGCCAAGCGCGGCA
>DASWIR010000178.1:0-1938 GCA_036397575.1 Alteraurantiacibacter sp.
GCCCGCGCCGCCACCACGTTCGGCAGCAGATCGTCAAAGAAGTACACGGAGCTCGCCGCCACCCGAAGTTCACGTAGAGCGTGCTCATAGGCCTCACGATCAGGCTTCATGAATCCAGTCAAGTGAGATGCGAAGCACTGATCGAACTGGTCTGGAATCTCAGGCATGCGTGCCCAATGTATCGCGTTCGTGTTGCTGAGACATGCCACGAGGTGCCGCCTGCGAAGGGACCGAACGAGCGCCTCGGCGCCATCCACAAGGCCGGTGAGCCACCCTGCGAACGAATCGAGAAATTCGGCTTCGGTCAACTGCAAACCCCATTCCTTGATGAACGCCGAGGCGAACGCTTCCGACGGTATTAGGCCGCGTTCAAAGAGGTTCACGGCACGCGATCGGAGCCAACGTTCAAGCATCTGCTGTTCGCTCATGCTTGGGAGCAGCGCGCTCAATGCAGCCCGCCCGGCACTCCCGACGAGAACGCCGCCCAAGTCGAACAGTATTACCCTTTTGTCGAGCATCGCACTGCAGACCCAGCTACAACGTGACCGTGCCTTGAATGAGGATGTGGGTCTGCCCACCGACCAGGATGCCGCCTTTGTCCTTGCCGGGCCGGATCGACACGCGACCTCGCCGGCCGATGGCAGTGCCCTGTGCGATCGTAATCGGTCCTCGCAGTCGACCCTCGGCCTGCATCCAATGAGCGATGGCGGAGACCAGAGAGCCGGTGATCGGATCCTCGCTCATGCCGCTCGACGGCGCCAGCATGCGCACCTCGAAGTCGCACTCCGCTCCGCGGGGTTGTGCGCCAATAAGTCCGATTGCCTTGAATGTCGGCCAGCGGACGCGCGATGATTCCACGGCCAGAACAGCCTCAGCGGATTCGAGCTGCAGCACCTGCCAGGTGGGGCCGTTGTCGAGTTCGGCTGTGTGCAGAATGATGTCGCGCGGGATCTCCAGCGCCTCGACAATGGTTTCAAACTGGTTTGCGGACATCGGCCGAATTGCCGTTGACGGGGCTCGAAAGGCCAACGCGTGCGCCTGGCCGATTTCGATATCAACGATCCCCACTCCGCACTCTTGGTACACCACTCCCGGCTCGCGCGGAACGCCGCCGGTATCGAGCCAGGCAGCGCAGCTTCCCAGGGTTGGATGGCCTGCAAACGGCATCTCCCGCGTCGGCGTAAATATGCGCACCCTGTAGTCGGCACGCGGATCCTCAGGCGGCAGGAGAAAGGTGGTCTCAGCTAGATTCGTCCAGGCCGAGAACCGCCGCATTTGCTCTTCGGATAAGTCTTGCCCGTCAACGACGACTGCAAGCGCATTACCCTGAGTCGGAACGGGACTGAATACGTCACATTGAACGAATCGACGTGACTTCACCGTTGTCCAGCTCCCAATGCCGGGCCCCGCTCACCGCTCCACACCCGTCGCGCGAACTCTGGATAATTCTCCGAGATCACCTTCGCCACCGGTCCGCGCAGCAACTTGAGCTCGGCCGGTGTCGGCCCCGCAGTTGCCGGCACGTGTGTCGGGATGTCGTAATCGAATCCAGTGTTCGCGCGCACATCATCCGCGCTCCCGCCCGGATGCACGCTCTCGAGCAGGAACCCCCGCTTCCCCGCCTGCCACCGGAACAACGCCTTCCCTGTAAGCAGCGCCGCCGGCCCGCCGCGCCGCTCTACCCCCGGCGGGCTCCAGCCAGGCGCCGAAACGTAATCCACCTTCTTCACCAGCACCCGCGGCGAATGCTCTTCGCGAAACAAAATCGTCTTCCCCGCCGCGAAGTACATGAATGCGGAGCCAAAGGAGCCCGGAAAGCGCTTGCCCTCGGCTTCGACGAGATTGATGTTCGCCTCGCCGTCGATCTGCGCCCCGCCCAGAAAGAACACGTCGATGCGCCCCTGCCCCGCCAAATCGAACAGCTCGCGCGAGCCCTCG
>DASWIR010000179.1:0-9456 GCA_036397575.1 Alteraurantiacibacter sp.
CATATCGAGGTGCAGCGCCGCTCATACCAGTGGTGGTATTACGACAAGCCCTGGCTGAAGACGACGCATGAGGCAGAGGGCGCCGCGACTCGCAAGCGCGGACTCGGAGGGCTCGCAGCGGCCTATCTCGCCGTAGCCAGCGGCGTCACCCCGATCACGGCCACGCTGGATGCGGAAAAGGAGCGCCGCAAGGGCGACGAATCGGCGACGCGCAAACTCAGGCAGGCGATCGCCGCGCAGATCCCGCCGCTCGCCACGATCTGGCGCTATCTCGGCCCAAATCCGCGCGCCATCGTGCTGGGCCTGGCGATGTTCGCGGGCAGCCCGCTCTGGTTCTTCATCTATCAGGCGGTGGTGCTGAACATGCTGCTGCTCTTCTCTGTACGAGCGCACAACCGCGCCTGGTCCGCTGTGGCGAGCGATCTGGAAGGCGAAGCCAAGGCGGGCTAAGACCTCGCCATGCTAACCGAAACCCTGCTTGCGGATGCGCGCGGCCATGCGGGCCGTATCGTTGCCTTGCGCCGCGCGATCCATGCCGAGCCGGAGCTCGGGCTCCAGACCCCGCTGACGCTGGCCAAGGTCCGCGCCGAGCTTGCCGATTTGCCGTTGGAATGGCGCGAAGGCCCGTCCACCACCGGCGCGATCGCGGTGCTGAAGGGCGCGAGCGACGGCCCCACCATATTGCTGCGCGGCGACATGGATGCGCTGCCGATGGACGAGCATACGGGCCTGCCTTTCGCCTCGACCATTGCGGGGCGGATGCATGCCTGCGGCCACGATACGCATACCGCCATGCTGGCGGGCGCGGCGCGCATCCTGGCCGCGCGCGCGGGCGAGCTGGCAGGCGAGGTGCACTTCATGTTCCAGCCCGGCGAGGAAGGGCATCACGGTGCACGCTTCATGATCGAGGACGGGCTGCTGGCCCCCCTGCCGGACGCGGCCTTCGCACTCCATATCATGCCCAATTCGCCGCACGGCATACTTGCCAGCCGCGATGGCGCGATGCTTGCCGCAGCCGACCAGTTCGAAATCGCGGTGACGGGGCAGGGCGGACATGCCTCCATGCCCCACGATGCGCGCGATCCCGTTCCGGTGGCGGCCGAAATCGTGCTGGCGCTGCAGACGCTGGTCACCCGGCGCTACAATGCGACCGAAGCCACCGTAATCACCGTGGCTCAGCTGGAAGCGGGAAGCGCGCATAACATCATCCCTGACCGCGCCGTGCTGAAAGGCACGATCCGCACGCTTTCGTCCGAACGGCGGGCGGCAGCGCATGCCGGCCTGCGCCGCACCGCCGAAGGCATCGCCGCGGCGCATGAATGCACAGCCGAGGTAACGGTGGTCGAGGGCTTCCCGGTGACGATAAACGATTCGCGTGCCGTCTCGCTCGGCGAAAATCTGGCGCGCGAAATGGGCGGGGATGCGGGCTGGCACCGCATGCCGGACCCGATCATGGGCGCGGAGGATTTTTCCTACGTGCTCGAGAAGGTACCGGGCGCGATGTTCTTTCTGGGTGTCGCGGAAGAGGGCTCGGACTGGAAGAGCTGCTGCGGCATCCATTCGAGCCGGATGATGGTCGACGAGGCCGTGCTGCCCAAGGGCACTGCCTTCCTCGCCGCCTGCGCGGTGCGGTTCCTTGAGAGGGGCTGGGGCTAGGCTCAGCTTCGATTTGCCACCAGACGCAGCCGGTGCTTCTCCAAGCTCTGCGGGGCCACCGGCGCCGTTTCGGCGAATCGCTGGACCATGGCCGACACACGGCTTGCCGGAACCGCTTTCGAGAACAGGAAGCCCTGGCCGAAATCGCAACCGAGACGGAGAAGGTGTTCGGCCTGGGCGGCGGCCTCGATGCCCTCGGCAACGACGGCGATGCCGAGACTCCGGCCGAGATTGATGACCGCTCGGATGATCGCCTCGTCGCCGGGATCCACTTCCATGTCGCGGACGAAGCTCTGGTCGATCTTGATGATGTCGACCGGAAACTCTTTCAGGTGCCGCAGCGATGCATAGCCGGTGCCGAAATCGTCGAGCGCGATCTTCACTCCCTGCGTGCTAAGCAGCGCGAGCGCGCGGTGCACATATTCGGCGCCGCGGCCGAGGAATACCGTTTCGGTCACCTCGATCTGGAAGCAGCGGGTGGGGATCCTGGCGCGGCGCAGCTGCTCAAGCACGCGCTCCGCAAAATTGTCGCGGCGGAACTCGGCCGCCGACGCGTTCACCGCCACATGGTTGAAAGCGATCCCGCGGTCGAGCCAGCCGCGCATGTCGGCAATAACGCGGTCGATCATTCGGTCGCTGATTGCCGCCGCTACCTCGAGATCCTCGAACGCGGCCTCGATCGCGGAAGGCTGGCCGATTCGTCCGTTCGGTGAGCGCCAGCGCAACAGAGCCTCGAAGCCGTGAACCGAAGCGCTGACGAGGTCCAGCTTTGGCTGATAATAGGGAATGACACGGTCATCCCGGATCGCCGCACGCGCGAGCTGGATCATCGATACCCGGCGCCGGATATGGTCCCGCATCTTCGGCTCGAACATTTTGAGCGCCGCACCGCCCGCAGCCTTCGCAGCGTAAAGCGCAATGTCGGCGTTCTTGAGCAGCTCATGGGTAGTGCCGCTGTGCAGGGGAAAGATCGCGGCACCGCAGCTGATGCGGCAGTCGAGTATGCGCCCCTCGTGCACGAACGGCTCGCGCATCCGCTGGAAAATCGCCTGAGACAGCCGGCTCAATTCCATTTCGCTCTGCAACTCTGGAACGACAATGGCGAACTCGTCGCCGCCGAGGCGGGCCAATGTGTGCTTTGCGGCTGCAACCTGACGCAGGCGGCCGGCGATCATCTTGAGCAGGAGGTCGCCAACGTCGTGTCCGAGCGTGTCGTTAACCTGCTTGAACTGATCGAGGTCGAGCAAAAGAACCCCCACCGCGCGGCCGTTCTCGCGTGCGGCGCAGACCGCCTGGTCGAGCTTTTCCTGGAACCGCACCCGGTTGGCCAGACGCGTAAGCGCGTCATGGCTGGCGCTCCAGCGGACGCGCTCTTCGGCGGTCTTCTCCTCGGTCACGTCGCGCACGGTCATAATGATCCGGCGCGCCCGGCCGTCGGCCTTTTGGGTCCGCCATGCGCTGAAGGCGACCCAGCGCTCGCGGCCGTCGTCCATGCGGCTGATCCGGAACGAGGTGTTGAAGCGCTCCGTCTTGCCCGCCTTGATCTCTTCCAGATTGGCCATGAACCGGGCTCGGTCCTGGGGGCAGACGCACTGCACGGCGGTGTCGAGCAGAGCGGGCGCCTCCTGAGGAATGCCGAAGATTTCTCGCAGACGGTCCGACCACTCGCGCTGATCCAGCACGGCATCGTAATCCCATACGCCAAGTCCAGCCGCCTCGGCGGCCAGGCGGAAGCGTTCTTCGCTTTCGCGCAGCGCCTCCTCGGCTCGCTTGCGTTCGGTAATGTCGAGATGCGCGCCGACGCTGCGGATCACCGCCCCGGCTTCATCGCGCTCGATTTTGGTGTGGCTGGAGAGCCAGCGCACTTCGCCTGTTTCGGCGTGGATGACGCGGAACTCGAAATCGAAGGATTCGTATGAGGCAATGCTGCGCCCGATACTTACTCGGAAATATTCCCTGTCATCGGGGTGGACGAGCTTGAGCCATTCCTCATGCGGCAGGAAGGTCGTCTCCAGCGGAAGACCGACATGCTCGATGAAGCGGTCGGAGAAGTGAGAGATTCCTTCCACTCCGGCCTCGAAATCGGCGAAGTCGGTCGCCTCCTGCACAAGGCGCAGGCGCTCCTCGCTGCGCCGCAAGGCCTCGTTGGCCGCGATCCGGGCGGTCACGTCGCGAGAAAGGCACATATGCCCTCTTTTCCCTTCTGGCAGAGGAAAGGGGACCGCGTGGGTTTCGACGTGGGTCCGATGCCCCTCCAGGCCAATAATTTCGTAAGTGCCGACGACCGTCTCCCCGGCGAGAACTCGCCGGTGCACATCCATGACTTCGTCGAGATACTCCGGCGCGACGGTGTCGACACCCGATCGCAACAGGCTCTTGAGGTCCGCCGCCTGATGCAGCTCGAGACCTCTTGGGTTGATGTATACCAGATGCCTGTTTTCGTCGAAGATCTTTACGCTATCGGGCAGCGCGTCGAGAATAGCGCCCATGTCTCCTTCGCTTTCGCGCTCGCCCAGAACATCTTTGACCAGCTCCAGTTCCGCGCGCAGGCGGGCGATCTCCTTTCGAAGCGCTTTTTCCGGGCCGCTCTCTTTCATTATCCTGCTATCCTAATCTCCCCCCGAACGGTTGGCCGCGACCTTGTCTGAATTCGGTTAATGGCCGGTACGGGTTTTCCACATGGGAAGCCCCGGACATCGTTCTGCCCACCGACCCACAATGCTTAAGCGAATGCGGTGGGCAATCGCCCTTCCCCCGAGGGTGAAGTGGATTTAATTCGGTTAGAATTTCGACAATGGATGGAGTTAGTATCTGGCCTGGGGGAAGCTTCCAGCCCGTGTTACCAACCGAAGGTGACGCCGACCCGGCCGCCGGTGGAGCCCCGCACCGTCGAGCCGGCAATACCGCCGCTGACCCACACCGAGTCCGTTACCCGCGCCACCGCCGAGCCCGAGAAGCCCTGCTCTCCGCGATAGGTGGCGAGGTTGAACGACAGCGCGAAGCTGCTGTCGGGGGGGATCACCGTCCCGCCCATCGCCATCGCCGCCGCGATCCCGCCATTGGCCGCGCGCAGTCCGTCGTCGAGCCGGCCCCCCAGCCCCTGCAACCCTTCGATGTCCAGCAATGCCGTACCCAGATTTCCGGCAAGATCGGTGGTGACAAGGCTCAGCGCCCCGCTCTGCGCGGCGTTGCTTTCGGCCGAGGCGATCCCGGCCATGGTGTAGGTCGAGGCGGCCGAGCCGAGCGCAATCTGATTGGCGCGGGTGGCGACGGCGTTCTCGCCGATCGCGACGCTGCCGGCGCCGCCGGCATTGGCGTTGCTGCCCAGCGCCACCGCCGAGCGGCCATTGGCGATGCTGTCCGCACCGATCGCCACCGCACCCAGGCCGATTGCCTGGTTGTCCGCGCCGATCGCAACCGCGCCGCGCCCGGTGGCAATGTTGGGATCGCCGATCGCCACCGCGCCGTCGCCCGAGGCGACATTGCCGGCGCCGATCGACACCGCCGCTCCGTCCTGCGCCAGCGCTCCGTCGCCGATCGCCACCGACCGGTCGCCGCTGGCGCTGCTACCCGAACCCATGGCGATAGCATTGGCGCCGGTCGCCGTCGGCCGCGGGCCGGAGCCGTTGATCTCGATATAATCGGTCCGCGCAAGCGCCCGATCCGCGGTCGATTGCGCAGCGGCGGCGTTGGTCAATGCATTATCCGCCACCGCGCGGGCGATGTCGGCATTGGCAACGGCTGCGTCGGCGGTCTGCTGCGCACTATCCGCCAGCAGCGCCGCGCTGTCGGCACTGGCCTGCGCAGTGGCAGCGTTCGCGAGCGCGGCATCCGCCGTGGCCTGGGTCACCACGCCGCTGGCCAGCGCCTGGTCGGCAAGTGTCCACGCCTCGTCGGCACGAAGCTGCGCGGCGGCTGCCTCGGTGCGCGCGGTGCCGGCCTCGGCAAGAGCGATATCGGCTGTGTCTTGCGCGGTGGCCGCATTGGCAAGTGCGCTGTCGGCCGTGCCCTGGGCAGCGGCAGCGGCTGTCGCCACCATGTCGAGCTGGTCCTTGTTGACAGCGTCGGTCCCGGCCGTACCGGCGGCAAGATTGGTCAGCTGGCGCTCATCGCCGGCGCTGCCGATCGACACGCTCGAAGCGCGGTCCGTCTCCGAACCCGCACCCAGCGCCACGCTGTCCTCGTGCGTGGCGATCGCCGCCGCACCCAAGGCGGTGCTTTCGGTGGCGGTGGCCTCGCTTAATCCACCGATTGCGGTGCTGCCGATGCCCGACGCCAGGCTGCTTGCCCCACTGGCGGTGCTCAGGGTGTTGGTGGCCCTGCTGCTTTGCCCGGTGGCGGTGCTTTGGAAGCCGCTGGCCTCGCTGAAACTTCCGGTTGCGGTGCTGTGGGTGGCGCTCGCCACGCTGGATCGTCCGGTTGCGGTACTGTTGCCGCCGCTGGCCACGCTGAAAGCTCCGGCTGCGGTGCTGTTGGTACCGCTGGCCTCGCTGGATCGTCCGGTTGCGGTGCCGCTGTCGCCGCTGGCCAGACTGAAATGCCCAGTGGCGGTACTGCTGGCGCCGGTGGCCTCGCTGAACGCGCCGGTTGCGGTGCTTGAAACTCCGGTGGCTTGGCTATTCCGTCCGGTGGCGGTGGCGTTGGTGCCACTGGCAAGGCTTCCCTGCCCCGTAGCGGTGCTTTGGGAGCCGCTGGCCTCGCTGTTTTGCCCGGTCGCTGTGCTGAACACGCCGCTGGCGAGGCTGCTCTCTCCGGTGGCGGTGCTGTCCACGCCGCTGGCCGCGCTGTCCTGCCCGGTGGCGGTGCTGTTTAGCCCGCTGGAGGAGCTGTTCTGGCCAGTGGCCGTGCTGCCGAGGGCCGATGCCACGCTGCCTTGCCCGGTGGCGGTGCTATGGAAGGCGCTGGCCACGCTGTCTTGCCCGGTGGCGGTGCTGTTGAGCGAACTCGCAGTACTGTCCTGCCCGGTAGCGGTACTGTTCTCGCCGCTGGCCTGACTGTTTTGCCCGGTTGCGGTGCTGTGGTCTGCGGTTGCCAGGCTGTTTTGCCCGGTTGCAGTGCTGAACTCGCCAGTGGCCTCGCTATTATGTCCGGTGGCGGTGCTCTGAGTGCCGCTCGCCTCGCTGTCCTGCCCGGTGGCGGTGCTGAAAAGGCCGGTTGCCGAAGCATCGCTGCCGCATTCGGTCGATCCAATCGCCGCACCGTCATTGCAGTCCGCGGTGGCATCGGCCGCGGCGGGAACGGCGTAAAGCGCGATCGCTGCCGCCGAAACGGATGAAAGATATCGGAACATGAGTGAATTTCCCCCAGCCCGTATGAGCGGGCAGGATGCCGGCTCCGGTCAACGAGCAAGGGACGAGCCTTGCGGAAATGCCCATGCGAAGCAAAGGGTTTCGCGTGAGAGTGAAACCCTTTGGTTACCTTTTGCGCGGCGAGCAGCTTTGCGGCTCCGGCTCCGAACAGGTCCGAACCGTCATGATACGCCAAGGGGGGCGCCCCTTGCGAGACGTCCCCCTTGGCGCACCCGACAGGATTCGAACCTGTGACCTCTGCCTTCGGAGGGCAGCGCTCTATCCAGCTGAGCTACGGGTGCATCGACAGCCCGCGCGACTAGCAACGGATCGCATTATAGCCAAGCCAAAAGCAAAGCGCCCGCCTCGCGGCGAGGGGCCTGTGCGTTCGCAGAAAAAAGCGGCCTACTGTTCGCGCGTCGGCAATTGCCGCATCGTCTTGCCGCCAGCCTTGGTAATGGTGACGTTGAAACCGCCCGGGCGGCCGTCATGCAGCGGGTAATAGGTGAGGTCGATCTTCTCGCCTGCCGTCAAACTGCGCTTCCCCCAGCCTTCGCGCGACAGATGATTGGGGCTCATCCCCTCGAAGGCCCAGCGGTTGCCCGCGGCATCGCGGACATAGATGAAGGTATGGGGATTGGTCCAAACCCAGCGCTCGACGGTAACGTCCTTCATCGCCTTTTCCTCACCCCAGGCGAACATCGCCGTGGAATGATGGCTGAGGGCGGCAGCGCCCAACGCTGCGCCGGCTATGGCGAGACCGGCGGCGGCAAGGCGATTCAGAGTTGGGGCCTTCATGCTTCTCTCCAGTAAATCCCGCCGCCACTTCCACTCCGTCGAGACGAATGGCGGTCGATCCTTCACTTGTGCATTCTGGCACTCAAATATGGACTGAATCAACCCGCACTTGACTTGCCGTAAGGGTTGGAAGCACCAAGCGCGGTAGAAAAACTTGCCTGGAGGGGACAAATGAAAACCATCGGCCTGACGTTGCGTGCCTGCGCAGCGGTAACGATTCTTGCGGCGGCCCCCGCCCCGGCGCAGGAGGCCGCGCAGCCTGCCGCCCGCGCCGGGGGATATGGCAAGCTGGTCGCGCTGCCCGACTGGAGCGGCGTGTGGCAGCCGGACTGGTCGAGCCTGTTCGGCGCCAATGGCCGCATCCCGCAGCAGCCGCAGCTGACGCCGGAAGCGCAGGCCAGGGTCGATGCCTTCAACAAGAAGCAGCAGGAAGAGGGCGTGGACCAGAGCGCGCAGGTCAATTGCCTGCCGCCGGGCGTGCCGGGAATCATGCGCCAGCCCTATCCGGTCGAGTTCATCTATTCGCCGGGCCGGGTGACGATCTTCGCCGAAACCTACAGCCAGGCACGGCGGATCTATACCGATGGGCGCCCGCTGCCGGAGGATCCGGACCCGTTCTTCAACGGCAATTCGGTCGGCCATTGGGAAGGCGACGTGCTGGTGGTCGAGACCAACGGCCTCCACCCGCTGACCAACATGATCCCCGGCCTGCCGCATACGGCGACTTCCACGATTATCGAACGTATCTGGCTCGAGAGCCCCGAGCGCCTGACGATCGAGACGACGATCGCCGATCCGGCGAGCTTCACCGAGCCCTTCACTTCGCGGCAGGCCTATATCCGCCATCGCGACTGGCAGATTCGCGAATATGTCTGCGAGGAGAACAACCGCCTGCGTTCGGAAGGGGGCGGTGCGAATATCGACCTTGGCCTCGACGATGAAAGCGATCCATTCGGCCCGCCGCCCTCTCCCGACGGCGACTGACCGGCGCCGCTAACCAAATCGCAAGCGGGCGCGCGCTAAAGGCCGCCTGGTTATGAATGCGCCCTTCTCCTCCGCCCGCGCAGAGCGCGATGATCTGGCAGGATCCATTGCCGGCCGCTGGGCAGCGATCCACGAAGCTGGCGATGCAGTGGCCGCTCTCGCCGGCCGGTGCCCCGGCGCTGCCGGTGATGAAATCCACAACTTTCCCGCGCTGATCCGCGAAGCGGGCGAGTGGCGATGCGA
Source organism: Alteraurantiacibacter sp. (assembly GCA_036397575.1). Taxonomy (GTDB): domain Bacteria; phylum Pseudomonadota; class Alphaproteobacteria; order Sphingomonadales; family Sphingomonadaceae; genus DASWIR01. The sequence continues at coordinate 8,970 of DASWIR010000179.1, forward strand.
AGCGGCGGAGAAGGGCATTTCCGATTTGGCCGCGATGATGGAGGCCGGGCTTTCCGCCTTGCTCGCGGTCAACTCCCGCGAGGCCGATCCAGGGCCCGCCGCCCAGGCGCTGTGGCGCGAATTCGAAGATGCGCGCAATTCCATACTTGCCCTGCTGCCCCCCTCCGGCGAGCCGGAGGGCTGAAAATTCCCGAAAGAATAGGCAGCTGACGTCAGACCGGAAACGGCGCCAACGCGCCATTTCGGCCGCGGCGCAGTGAAGCCACGGGTCGGCAATGGGTTAACGAAGTCACGGCCTCGTTTGCAATTCGGCAAGAAAGGCGCTGTATGAAGGATCAGGGTAAATAAAGGTAGCCTCGAGTGATCGAGATCGAAGTACAGAACGAAACGCACCAGACTCAGCAAATGCTGAAGTTCGTGGCCGTGCCCCGCATCGGGGAAGGGCTTCGCCTGCTTGAGCCGGACGGCCATTGGGCTTCCTACGACG
>DASWIR010000180.1:0-5125 GCA_036397575.1 Alteraurantiacibacter sp.
AGCCAAATCCGCGTTCCATGAAGGACCGTCGAGTGGCGGGCTCGATCTGCCCGAGCAACCTGGCGCTTGTATCGTAGCGAATGTACCAGGGCCGCGCCGATCGGTAGTTCTCGCCTATCTCGAAGACCCTCCCAGCCCAGTATTCGCTTTGCGCATGGCTGAAGACGAGGTCCGCGTTGCGCGGATCGGTTTCGAGCAAGAGTGCGGTGGTCTGATAAGCCTCGCTCGCCATCCGCCCGGCGAGTTCAAGGTCGCCACCCTCGCGATTGGTCTCGTCTTCGACCATGGCGTGGAGAACGCGCCCACGGCGCTCAAGGCTGTCTGCCGGAAGACCCGAGAGATCGCCCTGTCCGGCGTAGTAGTCCAGAGCCCGCCGGTTGACGCGTTCCATCACATCGAGCCGCCCGACCCCCCGCAGATCGGTGCGCAGGTCCGACAGCATATATTCGATCAGCCCCTCGGCTTCGACTCGCTGGCGCTCGGCTTCGTTGCGCGACTGGATAGCGACGATCGTCATAATGGTCATCGCTAGCGCACCCGCAGCCGTGACGAGCGTGACCGCCATCACGCGGCGCATTTTTCTTTGCGCGTCGCGCTGGACCAGGCTGTCCAGCGGTACACCGGCGATGCCCGCCACGACCTTCAGGAATCCCAGCCGCCGCCCGTCACCCTCCTTACGTAGATCGGCGGCGAGAGGCTCCCCGTCTTGCAGTAGCGTCTCGGGAATGGCGTCGCCTGGTTCGCCTCGGACGATCGCCGCCAATATCGGCCGATCAGGGTGAAGCTCGCGAAACAACTCGATCTCGCGCGTCACCCAGCGCGATGCGCACGCCTCGGGCGAGCAGAGCACGACCAGCACGTCCGATGCGGCCAGCGCAGCGCGAACCGAAGCGGAAAGATCCTGCGATGCCGGAAGCTCTTCGCGGTCGCGGAAGATCGGGCCAAGCCGCCCTTTTTGCCCTCCGGCAGGCATAAGCTGCGCGATCTCGCCGGGCAGGCGATAAGTCTCCAGCCGCGCGTGCAGCCATCGCGCAACCGCAGCGTCCCTATGACTGTAGCTTATGAACGCGCGATACGCGTTTCCCATCTGCCCTGCCCCCAAGTTGGCAGGTTCTCACACCGCTTCGGCTATGACAATTCGAAATGGCCCTCACTCCGCGAACATTGCCGAATGGGCTTTCAAGCCACCCAATAATCTCCTGAGATCCAATCCCGCCGCCGCAGGAAAAGAATTTTTGACCTCAGCGGCCCATGCGTGACCGGGGTCACGCTCCAGACGCGGATCGGAAGGCACAATGAGCGGGTGAAGTCGGAAGATCGCCGACTCGTTTTCGTCAACTCCTAAACTCAGGGGAAAAGGCCATGTCTCACCACATTCGCAACGGTCTGCTTGCTGCCGCCGCTCTGTCCAGCCTGGCGCTTCCTTGCGCCGCGACCGCACAAACTCGGGACCCCGCGGCACGAAAGTCCTCGCCGAAATATCTCACCTACTACTTGCCCAAGGCGCAGGTCGCCGCTGCAGTCAGCCAGCGGCTCGTTCGTTGCGAACGCAAAAAGGGTGTCGACGGGATCGAGGACGAGATCGAGGTGGAAACCACCTGGACGCTCAAGGCTCGTGCCGTGCCCGATTATAAACGTCCGATTACTATCGACGTCAGCAGCGGGTTCCTGGCTGCGCGGACGGTGGGCATGAAGTTCAATCCCGACGGCACGCTGGTTTCGATCAACGCCAAGAGCACCGGTCAAGGAGGGGCGGTTCTCGCCTCGGCTATTAAGTTGGCGGGAACCTTGGCGCCGCTGGTTGCTGGCGCTCCGGTAGTCACTGCGAGTGGGGAAACACCCGAGCTGTGCCGAAGCGAGATCGTCGCGCTTCTTGAACGCCATGCCGAACTCGCAGGCAGAATCGACATGATCGAAGCCGTGATCGCGGAAGGTAACGCGAGCACCACGCAGAAGGACCTTCTGGCCCTTTATCGCTTGCGATTGCTGGCAATCGAGGACGGGCTCACGATTACCGGTCCCGCCGGGAACCTGAGCACCCAGGTCGCAAAACTCGAACCCTGCAAGGGCGGTGGAGAGTGCAAGCCCGAGGGCTCAGCCATCATTGCCAAGTTCGACTATAGCAAATGGTTCCTCGATCCGGCCAGCAGCAAAAAGGACATTCCAGGCTCCGAGCACGGCTTCGTGGTTCGCTGGGCGGGATCGGCCGCAGCGACCGAGAGCTTGGCCAGAGACAAATGGAGCAGGTGGCGAGACGGTGATTTGAAGCAATTGGTCTATTTGCGCCCGGTGCCGGCAATTCTCATCGGAATGCCCTGCGCCGATGCTCCCACGGCCATTCGCTGCACTCCTGACGAGAATAGTCCGCACGCATCGGCCTCGCTCGAATTTGCCATACCGCAGCTCTCTCCGCGCTTCGCGCTACCGGTTGGCAGCGCCGGCATTTTCGGCAGCCGCGAGGTCGCGGCCTCGTTCGACAGCTGGGGCCGGCCGACCGAGCTGACTTACGGGTCGGACCCAGGCGCAACGGCCATTGCCGAGACCATAGACGCAGTCGGCGCGACGGCCACCAGCATCCACAACGCCGAACTCAACGCCATCAAACACGAGATCGAATTGGAGGAGGCGAAGGAAAAGCTGGAGGCCTTCCAACAACCGGTAGAAAATGGAACGGCCACAACGTGAATACCGCCGCTTGGTCGCGGGCTGTTCGCCGTACCGCAAACCTCACCCCCTCCGCGCCAACCAGGATGCCGACGGAGACTGATGCCGTGAGCACGGACTTTGAAAGAAGAGTGATGATGCGAACGCTGCTGGTTTCGGCCGGCGTCCTCGCGCTCGCCATATAGGGAAGGAACATGTCATGACCAGTCTTACCCAAACCCCCGATGCGCTGTATCTCGCAGCCACCGAATCCGGTCAGTTGCCCTTTACGGGCCGCCAGATCGTGACGCTTCCGTCGGACGCCAGCACCTCCGATGTCCGCGCTGCGCTTAAGTCGCTCGGTCCGATGGCGGCCGTAAGCGACTTCGACGAAGGGGTTCCGACATTCGAGAACCTCGGCGACGCAGCAACGCTGTATTTCGACAATCTCGGTCTCGCCCTGCTCGCACCATCCGGGGCGACACTGACCGTCGCGTCCAGCAAGTCGCTGGTGGCATCGGTGGACGCAATCGCGAATATCGAGCCAGAAACCTTCGTTTTTCCATGCGAAGCTTTTGCTGAGGTACGCGAGCTCGCGGCGCAGACGGAACAGTCCGTGACCTGGGGCCTCACCGCCACACGGGTTCCGCAAAGCGGCTTCAGTGGCCGCGGAATCAAGGTCGCTGTACTGGATACCGGTCTCGACCTCGGCCATCCCGATTTTGCGGCTGGCCAGTCGATCACGACGTCGAGCCATGTGCCCGGCGAACCGGTGCAAGATCTGAACCGTCACGGCACGCACTGCATCGGGACTGCCTGCGGCCCTCGATCCCCGGCCGGCGTCCCGCGCTATGGGATCGCCTATGAGGCGCATATCTTTGCCGGAAAGGTCCTTTCGAACAGCGGCATTGGCACCGTCGCGGGCGTCTTGGCTGGATTGAACTGGGCCATCGCCAACCGCTGCGAGGTCATCTCGATGTCGCTCTCGGGCGCCGGCGGCCCTTACCAGTTCTATCAGGAAGCCGCCCGGCGCGCGCTCGCCGCCGGATGTCTGATCATCGCCGCTGCGGGCAATGACAGCCGCCGGCCCGCCTACATTGCGCCGACCGGTGCGCCCGCCAATTCGCCGGATGTCGTCGCTGTGGCCGCGCTCGATCGGTCGCTCGACGTCGCCTACTTCTCCTCGGGAGGCAAAATCGAGATCGCCGCGCCAGGGGTCGACATCCTCTCCAGCTTGCCGCGTCCAAGGCTCCACGGCTCCCTTTCTGGAACGAGCATGGCAACGCCGCATGTTGCCGGAATCGCGGCGCTTCTCGCAGAATCGAACCCGGCGCTGCGCGGTGCGGCACTGCGCGATGCACTCCTCCAAAGGGCCTTGCCGCTTTCCCAGCCGGAAAGCGATGTGGGCCGGGGCCTTGTCCAGGCCTAGTTAGGGCGCCATCTCTCTTGTCGATGGAGCGAGTGCATGGCCGAAGAGAATGAACTGATGATCTTCACGCCCGAGCAGGGCGTGTCGATCCAATCGGCGCTCGAAGTCCTGCGACGTCAGGGAGTGGGCGAATTGCAAAGTCTCGGAGAAGTGGGCCTGATCCTGGGAACAGCGCCCACCTCTTTGATCGGAAATCTGCGCGCGCTGCCGGAATTTCGCGCAGTCGACTTCGATTATCCCGTTCACATCACCCCCAAATCTGCCGACTAATTGACGCACTAGGGCTCGAAAGCAGCCAGCCCCCTCCCCTTCACCCCCGCTTCGCAAACCAGATCGTATGCCGCGGCCCCTTATTGTTCGGCCGCGCGCGCACCTCCACTTCCGTTACCTGCAGCCGCGCATCCTTCAGCCGCCGCGTAAAACTCGGGTCGCGCGCCGCGGACCAGATCGCCAGCACCCCGCCGGGCTTCAGCGCGTCGCGCGCCTTGGCCAGGCCGGTCCGTGTGTAGAGCCGGTTGTTGTCCGCCCGCACCAGCCCGTCCGGGCCATTGTCCACGTCCAGCAATATCGCGTCATAGCCTTCCGTGGTACCGTCGGCGGCATCGTCGATGAGGGCCGCGACATCGCAAATCTCCAGCGTCAGGCGCGGATCGTCCAGGCCATCGCCGGTCAGTTCCGCCATCGGCCCGTGCGCCCATTCCAGGATCTCGGGCACCAGCTCGGCCACGGTGACCCGGCCTTGCGGGCCAATACCCGCCAGTGCCGCGCGCAGGGTGAAGCCCATGCCATATCCGCCGATCAGCAGATGCGGCTCCGCGCTTCCCAGCCGCGCAAGCGTCAGCTGGGCCAGCTGCTCTTCGGAAAAGCGCATGCGCGTGCTCATCAGCTCGCCGCGCCCGAGCACGATGATGAAATCGCGCCCGTGGGAGAACAGCTGCAATTCCTCGCCGCCGGGCACCTGCGCGGTTCCGAGAAGTTCGCGGGTCAGCATCGGGTTCCTCCTGCAAGGCGGGACAACTTCATCTTACTTCGTCATTGCGAGGGGCCGCCAGG
>DASWIR010000181.1:0-3935 GCA_036397575.1 Alteraurantiacibacter sp.
GCCGATGGCGACCATCGGCAGCGACAGCCATTGTCCCATCGAGAATCCGAGCGTGAGCAGTCCGAGGAAGCTATCCGGTTCACGGGTGAATTCGACGGCAAACCGGAACAGGCCGTAGCCGATGAGGAATAATGCCGACACCGCGCCCCGCGGCCGGGTTTTCGCCGAAAACCACCACAGGAGTGCGAACAACGCCACCCCCTCGAGCGCGAATTCATAGAGCTGCGAGGGGTGGCGCGGGAGACCATCGACGTTGGGAAACACCATCGCCCAGGGCACGTCGGCCGGCCGGCCCCACAGCTCGGCATTGATGAAATTGCCGATGCGCCCGGTGGCAAGTCCCAGCGGCACCAGCGGCGCAATGAAGTCGGTGATCGCCAGCCAGTCCTGCCTGCGGCTCCGGGCGAACCACCACATTGCCAGCACGACACCCAGAAACCCGCCGTGGAAGGACATGCCGCCCTCCCACACATACAAAATCTTCCACGGCGCCAGCAGATAGTCGCCGAACTTGTAAAACACGATATAGCCCAACCGGCCGCCGAGAATGGTGCCGAGGATGCCGTAGAAGAGCGCGTCATCGAGGTCCTTGCGCGTCCATATGCCACTCGGATTGCGCTGGATGCGGTAGCGCGCGGCCACCCACACCAGCGCGAACCCGACGAGATACATCAACCCGTACCAGCGCACGGCGAGCGGCCCGATCTGGACGGCGATGGGATCGAACTGGGGGTGGACGAGCATTCTTCCGGGCCTGTCGGGATGCGCTAGAATGACAGCCCCATTATACAAAGCAGCCTTCCGGAGTCGCCATGGCGCTCAACAAACGCTCCCAGATCGTGACCCAGGGTGTCCAGCGCTCGCCGAACCGGGCGATGCTGCGCGCCGTCGGTTTCAAGGACGCCGATTTCAGAAAGCCGATCATCGGGATTGCCAACGGGTTTTCCACGATCACGCCATGCAATCTGGGGCTCGACGCTCTGGCGAAGCGCAGCGAAACCGCCGCGCGCAAGGCCGGAGCGATGCCGCAGGTTTTCGGCACCATCACCGTCTCCGATGGCATCTCGATGGGCACCGAAGGAATGAAATTCTCGCTGGTATCGCGGGAAGTGATCGCCGACTCGATCGAGACCGTGGCACAAGGCCAGAGCATGGACGGCGTGCTGGTGATCGGCGGCTGTGACAAAAACATGCCCGGGGCGATGATCGCGATCGGGCGCATGAACATCCCGTCGATTTTCGTCTACGGCGGCACGATCAAGCCCGGTCACTACAAGAACAAGGATCTCACCATCGTCAGCGCCTTCGAGGCGGTCGGCGAATTCAGCGCCGGAAAAATCTCCAAGGAACATATGCTCGGCGTTGAGCGGCGCGCCTGTCCGGGCGCGGGCTCGTGCGGCGGCATGTACACCGCCAATACCATGTCTTCGGCCATCGAGGCGATGGGCATGAGCCTGCCCTACTCCTCCACCATGGCCGCCGAGGACCGCGAAAAGCACGATAGCGCCGCGGAATCGGCCTATGCGCTGGTCAAGGCGATCACGAAGAACATCCTGCCGCGCGACATCATCACCCGCAAATCGATCGAAAATGCGATCGCGGTCGTCATGGCGGTGGGGGGCTCGACCAACGCGGTGCTGCACCTGCTCGCCATTGCGCATGCGGCGGACGTGCCGCTCACCATCGACGACTTCGAGACGATCCGCGGTCGCGTGCCGGTGCTGTGCGACCTGAAACCCTCCGGCCGCTACGTCGCCACCGACCTGCACCAGGCGGGCGGCATTCCCCAGGTCATGAAAATGCTGCTCGATCACGACCTCATCCATGACGACTGCCTCACCATCAGCGGCAAGCGCGTCGGGCTGCTGCTGAAAAACGTGCCCAAGCGCCCCGCGAAGAACCAGGACGTGATCCGGCAGTGGGAGAATCCGCTGTACCCGCATGGCCACCTGGCGATTCTCAAAGGCAATCTGGCGACCGAAGGCGCGGTGGCGAAGATCACCGGGCTCAAGCAGCCGCGGATCACCGGGCCGGCGCGGGTGTTCGACTCCGAGGAAGACGCGATGGCGGCGATCCTCGGCAAGAAAATAAAGTCCGGTGACGTCATCGTTATTCGCTACGAAGGCCCGAAGGGCGGGCCGGGCATGCGCGAGATGTTGTCGCCCACGTCCGCCCTGGTCGGCGAGGGACATGCGGAAGACGTGGGGCTTATCACCGACGGTCGCTTTTCGGGCGGCACCTACGGCATGGTGGTCGGCCACGTCGCGCCTGAAGCGGCGGTGGGCGGCACGATTGCGCTCGTGAACGAAGGCGATTCGCTCACGATCGATGCCGACCGGCGGCTGTTGCAGCTCAACGTTCCGGACGAGGTGCTCGCACGCCGGCGCGCCGAATGGCGCCCGCGTGAGCCGCGTTATACGCGCGGCATCATGGCCAAGTACGCCGCGCAGGTGTCGAGCGCGAGCCGCGGGGCGGTCACCGACTGAACTGCGCTTGAGGCGAGCAAGGCCGCGGAACTGAAGGCACTGGCGAGCCCGGTGACACACGTCGAAATCCTGCCCGAACTCGAGCGCACGCGCCCCGCGTTGACGCAGCTGCAGCAGAAACTTGCCGCCTTTCCCGGGGTCGAATGACCCAATCGCAGCTGAGAAAAAGTAACACTTGCGCGGCCCGCAATGGGGAGAAGCCGCGCGTGTGGGCTATGCCGGAAAGGTCGCGTCCAGGCTAGCTCCCGCCGTCGCGACCCCGTATCAACCTCATGAAGAGAAAGGAATAATATGAACGCCTTCCAACGTTGCATGGCCCGTGTGCTGATCATCTGTACGTTCGCCTTAGGCATGCCGCTGCCGGTATCGGCCGACATCGTTACGACCGACCAGGTCTACGCCAGCAGCGAGCGCGACCGGGTCCGAAGCTTCCTCGACCGCGCGGATGTGCGCTCCCAGATGCAGTCCCTCGGTGTCGACGCCAATGCCGCGCGCGCCCGCGTCGATGCACTGACCGACGAGGAAGCCGCGAAACTCGCGGGCCAGATCGATCAACTGCCGTCCGGCGCGAGCGACGTGCTCGGCGTCCTGCTGTTCGTATTCATCGTCTTGTTGATCACCGACATTCTGGGGCTCACCAAGATCTTCCCGTTCACCCGGTCGATCCGTTAGCCTCGTGTTCCGCGCAGCCAGGGTCGCTCCGTTCGCGGGGGCCCTGTTAGTAATCCTGTTCCTTGCGGGATGCGCCACGCCGCAGGTCTCGGCGCTCATCGCGCGCCCGCCGCCGACGCTGGCAGAACGGGCCGAGCTGACGAGCATGCCGTTCTATCCGCAGGAGCGCTATCAGTGCGGTCCGGCGGCGCTCGCCACGGCGCTGGTTTACAGTGGTGTGGCCACCTCGCCCGAAGCGCTGGTGAGCCAGGTCTATCTGCCCGAGCGCGAAGGCGCTCTCCAGGCGGAGATGCTGGCCGCCGCTCGGCGCCACGGGCGGGTCGCCTACCGGCTCGCCCCGCGGCTGGAAGACGTGCTGCACGAAGTCGCTGCGGGAACACCGGTGGTCGTCCTGCAGAACCTCGCTTTCGCGGTCGTGCCGCGCTGGCATTACGCCGTCGTCATCGGCTACGACCGGGCAAGCGAGGAAATCATTCTGCGCTCGGGTACCACCCAGCGACTCGCCATGACGCTCAGCAATTTCGAGCGGACTTGGGCACGCGGCGAGCACTGGGCGATGGTTGCGATGCCGCCGGAGCGGCTGCCGGCCAGCGCAGCCGAGGACGCCTATGTTGCCGCGGCGGTCGCGCTCGAACGCGTGTCTGCCAGCGCCGCCCGGCAGGCTTACGCTACCGCACTCAGCCGCTGGCCGCGCAACCTCGTCGCGCGCATCGGCTCGGGCAACCTCGCTTATGCCATGAAGGATTTTGCCGCGGCGGAGACCGCCTATCGCGAGGC
>DASWIR010000182.1:0-1825 GCA_036397575.1 Alteraurantiacibacter sp.
GAGACCTTGCGCACCGTGCTCGATCCGATCCGCGACGACGTCCACCAGGTCCAGCCGCACGCTGTCACCATCACTCAGGCAAGTGAATATGGCCGCGTCTATAGCCCGGCCGAACTTTCGTCGCTCGATATGGAGATCGCCTCGCGCGGGCTGAAATTCCACATGGACGGCGCGCGCTTCGCCAATGCGGTCGCGCATCTCCTGCGCCCGCCGGCCGAAGTCGCCGGTCCGGTCGATGCGCTCAGCTTCGGATGCGTCAAGAACGGGGGGATGAGCGCGGAGGCGATCGTCTTCTTCGATCCGGAGCTGGCCGATGTTGCGCGCTATCGCCGCAAGCGGGCAGGCCATCTTCAGTCCAAGGGGCGCTTCATGGCAGCGCAGATACTCGCCATGCTGCAAGGGGATTTGTGGCTCCACAATGCGGCCGCGGCCAATGGCGCGGCGCAGGAAATCGCGGCGGGAGCGGGAGAGCGGCTGCTCCATCCGGTGGAGGCCAATGAAATATTCTGCCGTATGAGCGCGCAGGAGCGCGAGACATTGCGCGCACGGGGCTTCGGTTTCTACGATTGGGGAGCGGACGCCGCCCGCTTCGTCACCGCCTGGGATACGAGGGCGGAGGATGCGGCGGCGCTCGGTAAGGCGATCGCCGCCTTATGACCGGCTACAACCCGCCTCACGCCCTGCTGCGTCCGGGAATCGCAATCCCGTTCCTGCTGCTCGCGCTCATCTGGGGATCGACCTGGCTGGTGATCAAGGACCAGCTTACGCCTGCGCCGCCCGCCTGGTCGGTCGCCTGGCGCTTCATGATCGCGGCGGCGGGCATGTACATCGTCGCCCTTGTGAGCGGCCAGGGCTTCAGGATGACGTTGTCCGGCCATGTGCTGGCCGTGATCATCGGGCTCACCCAGTTTTCGATCAATTTCAACCTCGTCTACGAGGCGGAGATTCGCCTCACTTCGGGCATTGTCGCGGTGCTTTTCGGGCTGCTGCTGGTGCCCAATGCCATCCTGTCGCGCATCTTTCTCGGCCACCCGATCACTCCGCGGTTCGTATTCGGCAGTGCTATCGGGATGGGTGGCATTGCCATGCTGCTGATGCACGAGGCGCGCCGTGCCGACCTGAGCGGAACCGTGAGCGCGGGAGTGATGCTGGCCGCGTTGGCGATCCTTTCCGTTTCCATCAGCAATGTCCTGCAGGCAAGCGATACGGCCAAGAGCCGCCCGCTCTACACTCTGCTTGCCTGGAGCATGCTGTGGGGCGCGATAGCCAATCTCGTCTATGCATTCGTCGCTGGCGGGCCGCCGGCGATTCCGGCCTCGCCGCGATATTGGGCGGGAGTGGCTTATCTCGCCGTGATGGGTTCTGTTGTGACCTTCCCGCTCTATTTCAAACTGATCCGCGAGCTCGGTGCGGGCCGCGCGGCCTATAATGGGGTGGTCGTGCCGGTGGTCGCGATGACGCTGTCCACTTTGTTCGAGGATTATCGCTGGTCCCTGCTGGCAGCCGGCGGAGCCGCGCTGGCACTCGTCGGCATGGTCGTCGCGCTTCGGAGCCGTCAGGTTCCGCCGCCGATGCCCGAGAGCAATCCCCTCAATCCCTCGCGATAGGTCGGATATTGCGGCTGCCAGCCGAGCATCCGCTTCGCCTTGCCATTCGCAACGCGGCGGTTTTCCGCATAGAAAGCGCGCGCTGCCGGGGACAGCCCGGCCTCATCAAGCGATTGCAGCGGCGGCGGAGGGACGCCGAGCAGGCGACAGGCCTCTTCGATGACCTCGTTTTGCGGCGCAGGGAGATCGTCTGCGATATTGTAGGCGCCCGGCGGTGC
>DASWIR010000183.1:0-4306 GCA_036397575.1 Alteraurantiacibacter sp.
CGGCAATTTCTCGCCCGCAGCCTGGGCCGGGGTCCAGATATTGAGGAACAGACAGTCCTCGGAAGGCGGCGGGGCATTGCCGAGATCGGTTGCGGGATTGACCGGGAAGCGCTGCGGCGCCGGGGTCTGGATGCACGGCGCGCCATATTGGCTGGCATCGCGCACCCCTGACCACGAGACGGGGGCCTGCGGTGGTTGCCAGCGGAGATCTCCCACCGGAGGCGCCGCGAAGGGAACACCCCTGAACACCGTAACCCCTTCGATTCTGCTCGAAACGCCATGCACCAGGCCCTGCTGCGTGCGCACCGGCTGAGTCATCGCAGCGATGACAGGCGCTTCGGGCGTTCTGACTGCATTGCCGTTCATCGTGACGGTGCTGCAGCCTGCCAGGAGCGGCAGGGCGGCTGCTGCGGCGAGCAACCGCGATGCGCGCAGCATTATTCGCCGCCCTCGGTCTGGGCCGCTTCGGCGCGCTGTGCCTTGCTGGCGGTGATGTAGTTGCGCACCTGAACATTGCCCTCGTGGCAGGCATATTCGAAGAAGCCATATTCTTCGTTCCGGGACCAGTCGAGCCGCGCCGTCCAGGGGGCGGTGAACACCTCGGGATCCGAATAGGTCAGATCGTAAGTGATCGAATCCGGCCCGGTCATAGTCAGCCGCTCGACCACTTTGGCCTGCTCGCTGGTCGGGATGGTGTTGAAGGGCGGCACGCCCATCGTCGCCATGTTGAGCGGCGAGGGGCCCCGCTCATGCGCGTCGGTCGTCGCGCTGTCGCCCGCGATGATGTTGGTGGTCTCGATCACCAACGTGTTCTCGTCTTCCCAATAGCCGAGCGACTGGCCCATCCAGGTGCGGACCGACGGGTCCCAGCGGGTCTTCTGCAGCTGGGCCCACTTGTCCTTCTTGACCACCGGGATCACGCGGGCGTCATGGATCATCTCGAGGCTGATGGTGACATAGCCGGGGGCCTGGTAGACCTTGATCCCGTTATTGTAGCGGAACGGGAACATCGAGGCCGGGAAACCGCGCGTGACGCACCGGTCCCAGGTGTCGAAATCGGACACCCAGTTGAACTGCGTGTTCGGCGTCCAGCTCGAACGGCCGGCGCGATAGAGTTCCTGCGCCTTTTCGGTCATCGCCGGAAGCTGGCCATTGGCCGGATCGACCAGCAGTGAGGTGCGGCGGCCCGACGCGTCGGATTCCACCCAATGGCCAAAACCGATCGTGTTGTTCTCGTCTTCCGCCTCATAGCGCTCGTCGGACCCGGCGGCCTGCTTCTGGCGCTCTGCAAATTCCTGGTCATTGAGGTAAAAGCGGTCCCCGAACTGGGCCGGGCGCTGGAACGGCAGGCTGGCGATATTGTCGATCGGCCAGGTGCCGCGCAGGTCCGGATCGCCCCAGGTGGTCTTGGCCGGCTGGTAATCCTGCTTCACCGGCTGGAGCGCGGTGAGCTCCGTAGGCTCCTGCGAGACGGCGGGCAGCGAGGCGGCGGCGAATACCGCGACCGCAGCGGCGGCCGCGGCGGTGCGGAAATTGTTCTTGAAACGGTTCATCGGTATCTTCTCCTGGCTCCCGGTGCGGGCCGCATGGCTTCTGGCGCGGCCCGGATATTCCAATATTATTGCTGCAAGCCCGCTTGCGTGACCTTACTCGAAATCGGCCGATTAGTCACCGCGCGGTTGATTATGTCCTTGTCGTTGGCGGTTCAATTCCCCGCCGGCAGGGCGAAGGTCACATATTTGCTCTCGCCCGGCTCGGGCAGGCCCAGACCGCCGAGGAAGTGGCCGACCCCGCCCACGGGCACGGTGACGTATTGCCGCCCATTCACCTGATAGGTCGCCATTACGCCTTCGGTCGCAGCGTCGAAACGGTGTTCCCACAGCACCTCGCCAGTATCGGCATCGCGGGCGCGCAGGGCGCGGTCGCTGGCCGTATTGACGAACAGCAGGCCGCCGCCCGTCGCGACAGGTCCGCTTCGCGGCGTCTGCGCACCGACGCCGGTGATGCCTTGCGCCTCCAGCGTCATGATCTCGCCATTGGGGACGGACCAGAGCTTCTCGCCCGTGTTCATGTCGTAGGCGGTCAGGTTGGAGAAGGGCGGCTTGATCGCCACCATTCCGTTCGATTGCAGCATGAAATTGACCGGCCAGCGGTAAGGCAGATTGTCTTCCTGCGCATTGGGCATGGCTTCCAGAGCTTCGGGGCGCCTGTCCGCCTGGATTTTCAAGAGCAGCGGCAGCTCGCGGCTGACCACATAAATGCGCCCGCGCTCCGGATCCGATGCAGTCGTTCCCCAGTTCGCGCCGCCATTGTGACCGGGAAAGGCGATCGTTCCCCGTATGCTCGGCGGAACGAACGGCCCTTCGCCCCAGCGTGACGTTTCGAACAGCTCACGCAGCTTTTGCTTGTCCTCCTCGGGAAGGTAGGGGTTGATGTCGTCCGGCGTGAAACTCAAGCGCATATACGGCTCGGGCCAGGTGGGAATTGGCTGGGTCGGGCTGGCATGTTCTCCGGGCACATCGGACTTCGGGACGGCCACTTCCTCGATCGGCCAGATCGGCTCACCCGTCAGGCGATGGAAGGCGAACAAGTAACCGTGCTTGGCCGGCTGAACCACAATCGGAATGCGCTTACCGTCCTTGGTGATCGTCATCAGCTTGGGCGCGGCGGGCAGGTCGAAGTCCCACAAATCGTGATGGACGATCTGGAAATGCCACAGGCGCTCGCCCGTCTCTGCGTTGAGCGCGATCAGCGAGTTGCCGAACAAATTGTCGCCCTCGCGGTTGCCGCCGTAGAAATCGTAGCGCGGCGTGCCGGCGGGGATGAACATGATCCCGTTCGCGGTGTCGATCGTGCTTTCCGACCAGTTGTGCACCCCGCCATACTTGCTGCGGTCGGGACCCTCCGGCCATGTTTCGTAACCGAACTCACCTTCGCGCGGGACGGTGTGGAACACCCATTTGAGCGCGCCCGTGCGCACGTCATAGGCCTGGATGTCCGCGGGGGCCGAGGCGTAATCATACGCGCCTGCAGGCAGGCTCATTATGATCGTGTCCTTATAGATACGGCCCGGATTGTCGGTCTGCAGTGGATTTGCAGGCGCCTGGACGTCGTCCGCCAGCGCACCGCGCAGATCGACGCCTCCATTGGTGCCGAAGCTCGGGATGACCTGGCCGGTTTTGGCGTCGAGTGCGCGCAGGACGCCGTTGTTGAGCACCATCAGCCGCTCGTCGCTGCCGTCGGTCCAGTAGTTGACGCCGCGGGCGCCGATCCGGCCCTCGAGGCTGCTTTCCCAGATCTTTTCTCCCGTTGCCGGGTTGAGCGCCACGAACTGGCCCGCACCGTTTATCACATACATTCGCCCGCCCGCGACGACGGGATTGAAGCGCGGCGGCTGGCCCTCGCCGGTGGGGAACTCCCAGGCCACTTCGAGCTGCGACACGTTCGAGCGGTTGATCTGTTCCAGCGAGGAGTATTGCGAGCTCTCGCCGCCACCCAGATAGGCTTCCCAGCTCTCATAGTCGTAAGGCTCTGCAGCGGTCTGAGCCGTGGCCACTTCGCCGCCGGCTTGCGCGCAGCCTGCAAGAGCCATGGCCATGGCGCCTGCAACCATAGCTGCAAAGCGTCCGCTACGGCACTGCGCGCGCGGCAAATTAATGTGCTGGAACATCCTCACCCTTCTCATGCCCACCTGTTTTGGCGAGAAGCCGGAGAATCTCCCGCGCCCGCATTGCCGCGAGACTAGACGAGAGAGGTTGTTCCCAACAAGGGGCAATCACGCCACAAATTGACAAAATCCGAAATTTCGCTGCGAGAAGTCAGCTTTCTTCACTGCCTTCGGCCGGGGGTTCGACCGCACGGTCGTACTCGCCGGTGGCGTTGAAGATCTTGGAGGCGGTGAATGCGCCCGAGGCGTCCAGCACGATCGTGACATTGTCCATCGTCTGGTTCTCCCAGTACCAGCCGTGGATCCCGGCGAAGGCCGGGTTGTAGATGCCCTGCATCGTCTGCGCCGTGTCGATGCCATAACTTTCGGTCAGGGCCACACCGCCTTCGAAAGGATGGGCATGCATGTCGTATTTGAGCGGCGCGCTGCCCTGCCAGCTAAAGGCGATCGGGCCGGGCTCGTCGACCACATATTTGAACTCGATGGACTCGAAAGGCGCGAGATCGAACTCCCAATGGTCTGTCAGGCCTGGTCGTGCCGAAGGCGCGGCATCGGTCAGTTCGAGCACGCCGGTCCGCTTCATCCCCCGTTCCAGCTCCACACTGGCCGGTTCGGCCATTTCGGTAAGGCCCAGCGATT
>DASWIR010000184.1:0-12983 GCA_036397575.1 Alteraurantiacibacter sp.
CGACATAGTTGGGAGTGTCGCCACCGAACCACTTGGTCTCGCGCAAGGTGCCGCGCAGCAATTCCCGATCGGCGGAAATCTGCGGCAGGCGGTCCTCGCGCCCAGCCACGATATCCTCCAGCCTGCCGCCCAGCATTCGCGCGCGGCTTTCGGTCACATATTCATGATCGACCTCGAGCGAGCGGTCGCGGTAGGACTTGACGTAACAGCGCATCCACGGCCCGACCGCAGTGGTCCATAGCCACCCTTCGATGAACTGCGCGCAGACCTTCACCGAAGGATCGCCGATCAGCGTCGGACGATCGGGATATTTCTCGTCGAGATACTCGGCGATCAGCCAGCTATCGAGCACCCATTCGCCGTCATCGACGATCGCCGGCAGCCGCTCGGTCTTGCCGCCGGTGCGTTCGAGGATGCCGGTGAAGCCGCCGGGCACGATCTCCATTTCGAAGCCCTTGTGTGCAACAGCGTATTTCGTCGCCCATACGAAGGGGCTGATCGTCGCGCCGCTTGCCACCTGAAGGTCGTAAAGCGTGATCGTGTTGTTGGCGGCCATGTGTGTCCTCTCGAGAGTATTTTGTTGATTCGGTCCGTTTCTACGCCCGGGCCTGAACATGCGCCAGCGACTGGATGGATCGGACGTGCCGGAAACTTGCACATGGCGAGCAATCCGCCATAGCTCGCCGGCATGACCGCACCATCGATCCGCCTCAGCTTCTTCAAGCTCAACACTGCCGATATGGATGCAGCGCTCGAATTCTACCGGGCAACCTTCGGCTTTGCGATCACCATGACCTTCGATGAGCCCGAATTTCTCGAGCACATCCTCGGCCTGCCGGGGCAGGAAGCGGGGCCCAACCTGTTGCTGGTCGAATATAAGGACGGGCGCGACGTGACGCCGGGGCCCGGCCACGGGCCGGTCGGCTTCAATACCGATAATATCGAGGCTCTCTACTGCCGCGCCATGACGAATGGCGCGAAACTGGTGATCCCGCTTTTCGAAACGGGCGGAGTCAAAGTCGCGATCCTCACCGATCCGGAAGGCCACGAGATCGAACTGGTTCAGCTGCCGGCAGGCTAGGCGGAATTGAGCCGCCCCTTCCCCTTGCGTTCGCCGGCAACCGAAATCGTCGGATAGTCGGGATCCTGAAGCACTGCGGAAAAGAAGAAGCTCTCGACTATGTCGCAGCGCGGGTCTTCGCCGCGATCCCTGCGGAACCACAGCAATCGCCAGTCATTGAGCGGGAACAACATGATCACGTGCTCACGCAGTGCCGGATTCATGATTGCATCGGAAAAAGACGCCACGCCCAACCCGCGCTCCAGCATTGCCGCCATCACGTCGTAATATTGCGTGTGCCCCACGATCTGGCGGGGGCGTATGCCGTTTCGTTCCAGCGTAAGCAGGATCTCGCGTTCCGAACTACTCTGGGCATTGGACATTATGAAGGGCAAAGCGCTCAGTTCTTCGGGCGACAGGGGCAATGTCTTCCCCTCCGCGAAGCTTCGATGGCCGTAGACACCCCCGCGCACAAGGGCAAGCTCTCGCATGATGCTGTCGACCGAACGGTCTGCGCGGCGATGAACCAGAGCGAAGTCGAACTGGCTCTCTTCGATGTCATAGGCCAGTCTGGCACTTGGCGGACGAGACTCGAAATCGAATTCGATCAGCGGATTGGCAGCAAAGAAACGATCGAGCTTCGGCTTGACGAAATTGTCCGCCAGCCCCTGACCGATCAGCACCTTATAGCGAACCGGCTTGGCAAGATCCCGCCCGCTGCGGCGATGGGAAGCAAGCCTTCTTCCAGCCGCTTCGAAATCGCGCAAATCTTCGGCAAAGGCGACGCCTTCCGGAGTGAGCACCGGGCGCTGTCCTGGCCTGCGGGCGAAGAGGGTGATGCCGAGCTGTTCCTCCAGCGTCTTCACCTGGTTACTGACCGAGGCCTGCGAAATGCCCAACCTTTCCGCGCTGCGGCGAAAGCTGCTTGTGGCGCACAGGCTGGAGAAGATCTCCAGCTGGCGAAGAGTGAAAGGCAGACCAGACATTATCAACTCCCGCTATAATGATAGCCTATAGATTATAGCCTGTCATCACTTTGCCATGGGTTGCTTCGAACCTCCCCACTGGCCACCCAAGGCGGCGATAAAGGGTCTTGAACCTTGGGGAGGGAATACCGTGAAAGCCATTCATACCATTAGTGCGCGTGCAATCCGGAACCGTATGCTTGCAGCGGGGGCAAGCGCGATCGCTCTTGCGATCGGCAGCCAGGCCAGCGCACAGGATACTGCCGCCGAAGAAACGGAAAACGAAGACCGGGCGATAATCGTCACGGGTTCGCGCCTGATCATTCCTGACGGCATGCAGGCGCCCAACCCGGTCACGGTGGTAGCCGCCGAGGATCTCGAGGCCATCGCGCCGGGCGCGCTGATCAGCAGTGTCAGCCAGTTGCCGCAATTCGTCGGCAACGAAACGCCGCAAAGCTCAAACTTCTTCGTCCGCTCGGGCACCGGCACGCTCAACCTGCGCGGCCTCGGGGTCAACCGCACGCTGACGCTGCTCAACGGCCGGCGCATGCCGACCTCCAGCGCATTCGGCGGGGTGGACATCAACCTGTTCCCCGAAGCGATGATCACCGGCATCGAAACGCAGACCGGCGGTGCATCGGCGGCCTATGGTTCCGACGCGGTAGCCGGCGTCGTCAACTTCCTGATCGACACCAATTACACGGGTCTGACGCTCAACGTGCAGGGCGGCATTACCGACCGCGGCGATGGTGAAAGCATCGAAGGCTCGGCCGCGTGGGGCACCAATCTTGGCGACCGCGGTCATTTCCAGATCTCGGGCGAATATTACGAGTCCGAAGGCATCCACAATTACGAAGGCCGCGACTGGTATCAAGGGTGGGGCCCGATTACCGGCGCCGACGGCATGATCCGCTTCTACCCGAACGTCGTCTCCGCCAATGCCAGCTTCGACGGTGTGATCTTCGCGCCTGGCACGGCTATCAACGGCCTGGCTTTCGACCAAAGCGGCAATACCGCGCCCTTCGTGCTCGGCAGCCCGACGCAAGGGGCAATCGGCACTCCGCCCGCGCGCCATTCGATCTCAGGTGGCGGCAGCGGCGACGATCTCGGCAGCGAAGTGTTCACGCTGTTTCCCGATGTCGATCGCTATTCGATCTTCTCTTATGCGGACTACGAGCTGAGCGATAGCGTGACCGTCTACGGACAATACATGCACAGCTACACCCACCAGTTCCAATACAACACGCCGCGCGGCAGCTTCGGCGGCACGCCTACCGCGCTGACGATCTTCCAGGACAATGCCTTCCTGCCCGACGATCTGCGGCAGACGATGATCGACAATGGCATTCCGTCCTTCACGCTGCGCCGGATGGGCAGCATCGAGGATATCGGCAATGTCTATTTCGACGACCGCACCCGCCAGAATATCGGCGTCGCCGGCCTGACCTGGGACATCGACAGCGGCGGCTTCATGGATGGCTGGAAGATGGACGCGTATTACCAATACGGCCATTCAAAGCGCGAATGGCGCCAGCACGGGTTGAGGGTAGACCGGATATTCGCAGCGGCCGACGCAGTGGATGACGGCACCGGAAATATCGTTTGCCGCGTTTCGATGTTCCCCGGCGGCAATGACGCATTCCCGGGCTGCGAGCCCATCAACCTGTTCGGCCGCGGCAACGCCTCGCCCGGCGCGGTCGACTACGTGGTCGGCAACGATGTAGGCGAGCAGATCACCACCGACCTGTTCTTCGCCGACACCGGGTTCGCGCTCGGCATCCAGGATTCCTATACGGCCCGCGCAGAGAAGGTGAACCTGACCACTTTCAAACAGCATCTGGCCGAACTGAGCTTTGCCGGCACACTGATGGAAGGCTGGGCCGGACCGATCTCGCTCGCTTTCGGCGGCAACTACCGCAAGGAATCGATCTACCAGATCGTGCGGGACTCCACGAACCGGTCATCCGACCACGAGACCGGCCGTCCGGTCATGTGCAACGACCCGGCCATTGGACTTCGAGGAGTGAACGGCGCGGACTGCGCCAACACGGTCGGCATCCAGTACTCCAAGGTCTCGAATATTCAGGGCGAAGGCGATGTCTGGGAGGCTTTCGCCGAAACGCTGGTGCCGCTGGTCGACGCGGACGGTTTCAGCGCCAACCTCCATGGCGCGGTTCGCTGGGCCGACTATTCGGGCTCAGGATCGGTGTGGGCTTATAAAGGCGGCCTCGAAGTCGGCATTGCCGACACGCTGCGCTTGCGTGGAACCTATTCGCGCGACGTGCGCGCCGCCAACCTCTCGGAGCGGTTCGACAAAACCGGCGGCGCGGCGACCGTAACCGATCCGTTGGTATCGGCAACTGACGTTGCAGCGTGCGAAGCCGCGACGCCAGGTGACCCAAGCTGCCGGAATACTTATAACGTCACCATCTTCTCGGGCGGCAATCCGCTGGTAAGCCCGGAAGAGGCCGATACCTTCACAGTCGGCGCGGTATTCGCGCCGGAGTTCCTGCCGGGCTTCTCGGCCTCGGTTGACTGGTACCGTGTGAAGATCAACGGCGCGATCGCCACAGTCGGCACACAGAACGTCTACAATGGCTGTGTCGTCGACAACGTCCCCGAATTCTGCGACCTGGTGACTTTCGATCCAACGCAAACGCCGACGCTGAACGGAGACCCCGTTCCGATCCTGGTCGGCAACATCTTCATCAATGTCGACCAGCAGGTGGTCAGCGGCGTCGATGCGGAAGTCTCCTACCGCACCGATCTCGACCTGTTCGGTGGAGATGAAAGCCTGGGTGTCAGGCTGTTCGCCGCCTGGCTGACAGAACGCTACAACGAAACCAGCAACGGCGCGATCACCGATTTCGCCGGCCAGACCGGCGCGCTGCAATCCTCGGGCGGCTATCTCTCCTTCCCGGATTTCCGCGTGCTGGCCAATCTGAACTACCGCAATGGTGGCTTCTCGGCCTTCCTCAACGCCCGCTATATCGGTGAGGGTGTGCAGGATCTGACGCTGGAGGAAGGGGTCACGATCGAGGACAACACCGTCGACGATGTGATCTATGTCGACCTGCGGCTCGGCTACGAATTCCGGATGGCGGGCGCCGATCTCGAAATCTTCGGTAATGTCACCAACCTGTTCGACAGGGATCCGCCGCTGACACCGGCCTACAGCGCCTTCCTGGGCTATGCGTCGCAAGCCAATCCCGGCGTCTACGACACGGTCGGCCGCCGCTACACCGTCGGCATCAAGCTGAAGATGTAGTGCGAGCAAGATGCCGATACGGGTAATGTCGGATCGAAGTGTGCGACGGATTCGATTTACCCGCAGGGCGGCCGCTTTGAGGGGAGCGGTCGCCTCACTTTTTGAAAGGGAACGAGTTACAGATGGCTGACAAGAAACCGGAATGGGCAATCACACGGCGCGGAGCAATGGCGGGGGCGCTGGGCACCGCTGCGCTGGTGGCCACCGTACCGGGCCTGGCGCAAACACAGGCGCGCAAGCCGAACTTCCTGTTCATCATGGCCGACGATTTCGGCTGGGCGGATCTCTCCTGCTACGGGCGGGAGGAGTACGAAACCCCCGCGATCGACGGCATCGCCGCACAGGGCATGAAATTCATGCATGGCTATGCCAATTCCGCGGTGTGCAGCGCCACGCGCTTCGGCCTGATCACAGGCCGCTACCAGTACCGGCTGCGCGCCGGCCTCGAAGAGCCGCTTGGCAATCCGATCTGGGGCCTGCCTCCCGAGCACCCCACGCTCCCCTCCCTGCTCAGGCAGCAGGGCTACCACACCGCACTGGTGGGCAAATGGCACCTCGGCAATCTGCCCAAGTTCGGCCCGCTCAAAAGCGGCTATGACGAATTCTGGGGCAATCGCGGCGGCGGCGTCGACTATTTCACCCACAAGGTCGCCGGTCAGCTCGATGTGTGGGATGGCGACGTGAAGGTTGAGGAGCAGGGTTATTACACCGACATGCTCGCCGACCGCTCGATCGAATATCTCGAAGCAAGGGCGAAGGAAGACAAGCCCTGGCTGCTCAGCCTGCACTTCACCGCAGCTCACTGGCCGTGGGAAGCCAACGACGCGAAGGGCCGCGCCGAATCCGCCCGGATCGAGGCCAAGGGCTCGGCAGAAACGCTCGGCATCGCGCATTACGACGGCGGAGACATGGAAACCTATGCCGGCATGGTCACCAGCATGGACATGAATGTCGACCGCATCCTTACCCGCCTTGCCGAACTCGGCATGGAAGAGAACACGGTGGTCGTCTTCACCAGCGACAATGGCGGCGAGCGGTTTTCGTTCAACTGGCCCTTCACCGGCGTGAAGACCGAGCTCCTCGAAGGCGGGATGCGGGTGCCCCTGATCGTCAAATGGCCGGGTCTCACCGCTGCGGGCAGCACGAACGATTCACCGGTGCTGTCGATGGATTTCCTGCCGACATTCGTCGCTGCTGCAGGCGGCACGCCGCACCCCGACTACCCAAGCGACGGCATCGATTTCCGCCCCGCGCTGACGGGCGCGGCGCTCCCCGAACGAACGCTGTTCTGGAAATTCTGGAACAAGAACCAGAAGGCCGCACGGCGCGGGCAATACAAATACCTGTCCATCAAGGGGAACGAATATTTGTTCGACATCATCGCCGACCCGCGCGAGCGCGGGAACCTGAAGGATCGCATGCCCGAGAAATTCGCCGATCTGAAAACAGCCTATAACGAATGGAACGGCGGCATGCTTCCCTATGACGAGAACGTGTCGAGCTTCGGCTTCACTCCGCGCGAACTCGCCGATCACTTTGGCTGGGACGATTAATCGTCATTGCGAGGAGGAGCGAAGCGACGACGCGGCAATCCAGGGCGCACCAAGTTGTGAGTCCCTGCGCAGGCAGGGACCTTGTGGCATAGTCGCCGGGCTTGCGGCCCGAGGCCCCAGCTCGCGCTGGGGCTCCCGTTGAACGCGAGCGGTGATTCAATGCCGACCGGAAAGGCTCTGAGTTAAACCAACCCCGCTCGTGCTGAGGAGCTTTGAAGCCGCAGGCTGAAAAGCGTCTCGAAGCACCAGCCCTTTGACACCCAAACTCGGCTTCAGTTTCGTGTCCCCCTAAACCCGTTCCCGAACGCGGACACTCGATCGACAAGTGCTTTGACGGTTTTTGCGCCATCATCCCGGCCGTCCAGCATGTGTTTCGAAGCGCCCAGCAGTGGCGGTTCAAGAGACCGCATCGACCGTCGTTGGCCGGCGGATGATTCTCACCGTTCCGCTGCTTCCACCCCCGCAAAAGAACCGGTCGCCGCCATCGGATTCGAGTCCCGAGACGCCGGTTCCCGGCGGCATCTGGAGGCTTTCCAGCACTTCGCCGGTTTCGGGATCGATGCGCCGCACGTCGCTCGCCTCATCCTGCCAGGTGCCGTGCCAGAGCTCGCCCTCGACCCAGGTGACGCCGGTGACGAAGCGCTCGGATTCGATTGTGCGCAGCACCGCCCCGTTTTCGGGATCGACCTGGTGAATCTTGCGTCCGCGATGCTTACCCACCCACAGCGCCCCCTCCGCCCAGGCCAGGCCGGACGCTCCGCCTTCGCCCGGAGTCGGGATCGAACCGAGCACTTCGCCCGTACGGGGGTTGATCTTGCGGATCACGGTATCGACGATCTGGAACAGATGCGTTCCGTCGAACGCCGTGCCCGCATGCGCGACGACATCGAGCGTGCCGACGATCTCCCCGCTTTCAGGGTCGAGCGCGTTCAGCCTGTCGCCCGAGGCGAACCAGACCCGCTCTCCATCGAAGCTGACTCCGGCCACGTCCTCGACTTGCGCGAAGGGGCCATATTCGCGAACGATTTCAGCTGCCGACTGTTTCATTCTTCAATCACCTTGCATCGGAGGCATCTTGTCGAACTTCGACAGCGCGGGATCGACATGATCCCAATTGTGGCCGGCTGCGGTCCACATGACCATTTGCGGCTTGTAGCGTTCCGGATCGTCGAGGCTCGCTGCGCTCGCCACGAAGATGTCGGGAATGTCGGGGAGCGTCAAACAGACCGGCGCACCGCAGGTAGGGCAAAAGGCCCGACTCTTGCGTGTGCCGTTCTCTCCGACCGTCGTCCAAAAGGCGGCTTCGCCCGTGACCTTCACGGGCGCCCCGGAGAAGGTCAAGTGGGAGCCGTGACCGGTGCCGCTATCACGCTGGCATTGTCGGCACTGGCAATCGTTCATCATCATGGGCTCCGCGGAAACTTCGTAGCGGATCGCGCCGCACGCGCAGCCGCCGGTGTAGGGCTTGTTCATACCATCTCTCCATTGATCTCGCCCCAACCTACCCGCGCGTCAGTACGGCCGGGAGTAACAAGCTTGTCGGGAAACCGGGCACTTGTCGCGCCATCCAGCGGCAGGCGCGACCACGACCGAACGATTCGGCCTTGCCACCTTCTGCCAGTGCTTCGAGCGCGCGCAGGGCGGTGCGGGGGCTGACATCGAGCGCCAGCGCCAGCGCCGAACTGGACCACGCCTCACCATCGGCGAGCAGCGCCAGCACCTCGGCATGGTCGTCCTCTTGCGGAGGCGCCAAGGAGACGACCGTTGTCGCCCCGTGCGGCTTGAGCACGAAACCCTGCGAGGTTGCGCTGATACCAGCAAACGGCGCCAGCGTCTTGCGGAGCCGCCCGATCTCGACGCGCAGCCGGGCGCGGTGCGATTCGTCGGCCTCCCGCGCCCGGAAGGCGCGCACGAGCAACGTTTCGCGCGACACGTCTCCGGGCCACGTCTCGGCGAGCGCGCGGATGAGCGCAAACAGCACCGGGCGGGCGGCTAGCGAAACAACCGTCGTTCCCGCACGCACGACATTGCGGCAGGCGTCGACGACAAGCGCATCCGAAGCGATCAGCGCTTCCACCTCGCCGAGCCCGAGCAGCCGGCTCGCCTCGCGCCCGATCAGGCGCGCGACGGGTGCATCGAGCGCGCGTGACGCCCGATCGACCTCGGCCGCGAGCGCGGGGATTCCCGCTTCTTGCGCGGTGTGCCTGGCCGACAAAAGCGCGGCACGGGCCGACTCGGCGCGGATGCGCCGCATCGCGATGCCGGCGGCGACCAGCCAGTAACCGGTCCGCGACGCCATCGGCAGCGCATCGAGGTCGAGGTCGGCAAGCACCCGCTCGGCGTCGTCGAGACGCCCGATCAGCAGCAGCCGCCGCGCCTCGAGATAGCCGGCATGGGCGGCGTTAGCCCGGTCACCATGCGCCGCGAGCGCCGACCGCGCCGCGCCGAGCGGCCGCATAGGACCGCCCAGGTCGCGCGAGACGAGGGCGATCTCGGCTGCGGCAACCACGCACCGCGCACGGGCCACCGGCTCTTTCGGGCCGAAGGCGCGCGCGGCGCTCCGCAGCAGTTCCTTTGCGCGCGTGAGGTCGCCGAGTTGCGCCATCGCGATGCCGCGCAGCGCGAGCGCCGGCGGATCGCCACGCAGCGCGACGCGCTTCAGCGCCGCCAGCGGATCGCCCGCCGCCAGCGCCCGGGCCGCAGCCGCGATCAGCGAGTCCATCGAAATCCCGTCACACTTGTCACTCTCACCCGGCTTTCTGCCCGCCTACCTCGGCTCTGCATGGGCCGGAAACGGCGACAATCAATCGGGAACCCGAACATGACGATGGTCTCAGCGGCAAGCAAGGAAAGCGCAAGGGCCTGGCATGCGCGCGGCGCAGCCGGTTGGCTCGGCCTCGCAGCCTCGCCGACTTTCGCGCTGATGGCGTGGATGGCGGCGAACGATGCGCCTCGAATGGCCATCTGCTCCTCGGCTTCGGGCATGCTGCCGATCGACGGCATGGTCTGGATGTATCTGCTGATGAGCCTTTTCCATCTGTCGCCCTGGCTGAAGCTCGCATCGGCCCGCCCGCGACAGCTCACTTAACCTGCAACCCAAACGGAAGGAGACTGACAATGCAACAACACCCCATCGTTTCGCGCGAAGAATGGCTCACCGCCCGCAAGGCGCTTCTTGTCAGGGAGCGTGCCATGACGCACGAGCTCGACGCACTGCGCGCCGAGCGTCGGCAGCTGCCCTGGGTGAAGATCGAGAAGCCCTATGTCTTCGAAGGTCCCGACGGCGAATGCGCGCTTGGCGACCTGTTCGACGGCCGCAGCCAGCTCGCCATCTATCACTTCATGCTGACGCCAGACTCGAATCATCTCTGTCCCGGCTGTTCGTACACCATGGACCATGTCGATGCGGCACGGCAGCATTTCGAGCACGCGGACCTGGCCTTCGCCGCAGTTTCGCGCGCGCCGGTCGAGCGGATCGGGGAGGTCATGCAGCGGATGGGGTGGACCTTCCCCTGGGTCTCCTCGGACGACAGCGATTTCAACTACGATTTCGGCGTATCGTTCACGCCCGAGGACCGCGCCGCCGGCCGTGCGATCTACAATTACGGCACAGTGATCGAGCGCAGCCCGGATATGTTCGGCCTCAGCGTGTTCGTGAAGGACGACAAGGGTGAGATCTTCCACAGCTACTCGACCTATCACCGCGGCACCGAGCTGTTGATGGGCGCAATGAACTGGCTCGACCTCGCCCCCAAAGGCCGCAACGAGGCCGGCGGCGCTATGAGCTGGCTTCGGCTGCACGATGAATATTGAAAGCAGGTGACCCGGTCGAGGGCGTGAACGGCGGCTAACCACTCTTCGCTTCTCAGAAGCAGCCGTTCCGCCGTCGGCCCAAAACCGCCATCGACCCGACGCTGGCATTCCGCCAATCGCTCTTTGAAAGCAGGCTGGTGGAAAACCGCCCTCAAGCGCAAATTCAAACCGGCACAGTGCCCGCTTCACCTTCGGGTTCCGGCTGCATCTGCCGCACTCCGATCTTGCCGCCATTCGAGATGCCCAGGACGATGATCAGCACGGCGACGACGATAGCCGGGAAAGCGATCAACCCCATCACCGTCTCGAGCGGGAGCATCATCTCCAGCGCCTTGGCCCCGGCCCATGCGGGGATGACGATCCCCGCGATCCGGCCCCAGCCGCCGGCCCAGCCGAGCCCGGTGCTGCGCATCTCGGGCGGATAGCCGAGCGTGGCCAGCGTGTTGATCCCGGTCTGCCCGCCAACCTGCGTGTAGTTCCATAGGATCAGCGCGGCCAGGAAAACGCCCGTTCCGAATTGCAGCTGCCCCAGCGCATAAAGGGCACCGGCATTGACCAGGAAGAAGAGCGCCACCAGCCAGTAGGGGTTGGTCCTGTCGAGGAGCCAGCCCATGGTCAGCGTCCCGGCCGCGCCGCCAGCGAAGGCGATCATCGCCGATATCGCGAACAGCTGGATGGGGACTCCGCCCAGTTCCTGGAAAAAGGTGGGCATCCAATTGGCTAGCAGCGCAATATTGCCCATGGCGAGGAAGCAGGCCGGCCAAAGGATCAGCGTCTGAATCAGATAGGGCCGCTGCAGCAGGGCCAGAGGCCCCCGATCCTTGTCTGTCTCCGATCTCTCGACACCCGCCAGATGATAATGCTCATCGCCGCGCAGCTGAACCGCGGGATCGAGCCAGCGGATCGTCGCCGGAATCTTCGGATCCTTCCGGTCGCGCGTCACACGCAGCGGGAGCGATTCCGGGATCAGCATCAGCAACGGCAAGGCGATGAAGCCGAGCAGGCCCGCGAGCCAGAATCCGACCTGCCAGCCATAAATATCCAGGAGCCAGGCAGCCACGGCACCGCTCGAAGCATTGCCCGCGGAAAAGCCGACCAGCGCCACCGCCATGAAGGTGGCGCGGTGGCGGCGCGGAGTCATTTCCGAGAGCAGCGCAAGGCCTATCGGAAGCATGGCGGAGAAGAAGATCCCCGCCAAGCCGCGCAGCACCGCCATCTGGAAGACCGTCTCCGACCATGCGGCGACGAATGACAGGACCCCGAACATGAAGGCGCACAGCGCCAGAATGGGCCGGCGTCCGATCCGGTCGGCGATCGGCGGCATCACGAAGGCGCCTACCGCCATGCCGACATAGGTCCAGAATACCACGTCGCGCATTGCCGCGGGCGGGACATCCAGCCCATCGGCAATCGCCGGCAGAATCTTGCCGAAGAAGAACATGTCGAAGCCATCGATGAACAGCACGGCCGCGACCACCAGCAGCAGGGTCAGTTCGCGCCGGCCGACCTTGCGGTCGTCGATGAAGGCGGCGACGTCGAATCGGTCGCTCGTGAAGCTCGTCGCCAAAGACCCTCTCCCGTGGCAGGCAGGCACTGTGGCGCTCCGGCTCAAGCCGGTCAACTAGGGTGCGGACCCAACCGTTCCGGAAACGGGCTGAGGGTGATGGGGCACGAGAATCAGCGTGCCGTTCTCCACTCGCCAGGAGGCAAGGCGCGAGAGCAGATTCATCCCGATCACATTCGTCGGCCCGATATTGGGAGCGATCACCGTGTCGAGTCCGCGGGCGGCCACATTGCCGAAGCGCAGCTCGTCGATCGTCGCCACATGGGCCGTGACTGCTCCATTGGCGGTCTGCATGCGGATCGGAATGGCCCCGCGCCGTTCATTGAGCCCCGCAGCCTCGGCCGTCTCTTCGGAAACAGCCGTCAGCGTCGCGCCCGTATCGACCAGGAAATTGGCCGGTACGCCATTGACGGTCGCACGCAGCCAGTAATGCCCATCCGGCGCGAGCGGGACGCGGGTTTCCCCGCCTTCGACCACCTGTTCGGGCAGGCCCAGCTCCGGCACCGCCATTTCGAAGCGCGGATCCATGCGCGAAAGCTGCAACACCACCAGCACCAGGACAGCGGTGAGGCCGAGCGTGCTGCCCACGCGCAGCAGGCGGCCGAGTGCGGGCGAACGGCGCAGGATGACCGATCCGAGGGCGCCCGCGATCACCGCGGCAAGCGCGGCCATCAGCAGGCCGGATTTCGGCAATTGCGCGATCGAATGCGCCAGCTGGTCCCAGACGGGGGCGAGATCCATGATCTCTATATAGGCCCTT